>DAOTXG010000294.1:0-7516 GCA_034435515.1 Anaerolineales bacterium | reverse complement strand
GGTGCTGAGGGCCCTGGAAGAGAAGGATGGTCAGGCGTGAGACGCAATCCGAGGCTGGCAATATAGCGTCACTGGTAATTGCACACAAATTACGCTCGTGGCGGATTTGCACGCCATTCGGGCAGCGCCGCCGGACGCTTCGCGCAAATCCGGCGGGAGCGAGAGATGTGAATAATCACCAGAGAGTCAGACACAGAGGCAGGGCGAATATGTCTTCAGATGAGGTCGAGGCCATTAGGCGCTTCAGCGGGTTTGCGGACATCTACAATCAATTTCGCCCCAGCCCGCCGGATGAGCTGAGCAATCTCCTGACGCAGTTCGCCGGTATGGAGGCCCCCGAACTGGTGGTGGACCTCGGCTGCGGCACCGGGCTGTCCACGCGCTACTGGGCCGGTCGGGCCAGGCGAGTCATCGGCATCGAACCTTCGCCCGATATGCTGCGCGAGGCGCAGGCGCAGCCGCCTCTGCCCAATGTCTCTTACCAGGCCGGATATGGCCACCAAACCGGACTGCCTTACTATTGCGCCGATATTGTGACCTGCTGCGAGGCGTTGCACTGGATGGAACCTCAGGCGACTTTCGCGGAGGTCGTTCGCCTCTTGCGTCCGGGCGGCGTCTTTGCCTGGTTCAATTCTTTAGAGCCGGTCATCGTCCCCTGGAAGGCAGACGAGGCTTATCGCCGCTATCAACGCCGGGTGGAGGCGTTAGATGATCAACGCGGCGTGACGCGTTCGGGGCTGAAATGGCCCAAAGAGGAGTATGTCCAATGCCTGGAAGCGAATTTTCGGCACACCGGCCAGTTTCAACTCCATCAGGTGATATGGGGCAACGCGGAGCGATTGATCGGGTCGGCGACGACCAAGAGCGGCGTCCAGGGTTTGCTCAAAATGGGGGTGCATGAAGTGGAGCAGGCATTAGACGATCTCCGGGCTGACTTGCGCCGGTTTATGGGGGAGGAGGCAAGGCCCTGGTATTTGAGTTGGGAGGGCAGGCTGGGCATCAAATAAGCCGTACTCGTGTGGGACAAGTTTCAAACTTGTCCTACGTTGGGTGCGCTAAGGCTTGAGCTTTTCACTTCGAGGCGATATGACACAACTGCGCGTGAACCCTAACCTTCTGAAAGTCCCGCTCTACATCGCGGGCAAGTCCATCGAGGAAGTGCAGGAGGAACTCGGCCTGGACGAGATTGTCAAGTTAGGCTCGAACGAGAACCCGCTCGGCCCGTCGCCGCTGGCAGTTGAGGCGGCGGCGGCAATGCTGATGGAAGCGCATCGCTATCCCAATTACTGGGAGAAGCAGCTGCGCCGCAAGCTCGCGCCGACGATTGACCCTTCGTTTACCGAGCAGCATCTCCTCACAGGGAACGGCGGCTGTGACGTCCTGCGCATCGTGACCCAGGCGTTCATGTCTGAAGGGGGCGAGGCCGTCACGGCCAGCGCCACCTTCCCCATGTTTTCCATTCTCACGACGATGTTCGGCGGACGGACGGTCGAAACGCCGCTCACGCCCGACTACGGCCTCGACCTGCCGGCGATGTTGCGGGCAGTCACGCCGGCCACGCGCCTTATTTTTCTCTGCACGCCCAACAACCCGACCGGGACGATCATCACCCGGCGCCAGGCTGACGAATTCATCGCGCAGGTTCCGGAGCACGTCGTCGTCGTCTTTGACGAGTCGTATGGGGACTTCGTGACCAATCCTGAACACCAGGACAGCATTCAGTACATCAAGCAGGGCCGGAACGTCGTCGCCGTGCGGAGTTTCTCGAAGAAGTCGGGGTTGGCGAATTTCCGCGTGGGCTACGCCGTTGGGCGGCCGGAGATCATCGAGTACCTGCACCACGCGCAAATGCCTTTCAACACCGGCTCGGTCGCGCTCGTCGCCGCCGCCGCCAGCCTGGACGATCACGAGTACCAGCGCCGGAGCATGCAACTGGTGGAGGCCGAGCGCGAATATCTCTACTCCGCCTTTGACGACCTGGATTTGTGCTACGTCCGCAGCGAGGCCAATTTCGTGCTGGTCGTCAACCCGCCGATGGACGCCAAAGCGCTGGTCGAGGCCGTCTTGCACAAGGGCGTCATCCTCCGCTGGGCGGGGAGCATGGGGATACCGGACGCCTTTCGCGTGACGGTGGGGACGCGGGAACAGAACGAGCAGTTCGTGGCGGCGCTGCGCGCGGTGCTGGAAGAAGTGAAGGCAGTGGCCTGAGATGGTGCGGAGTCACAGCGACCCGTATTCGGTTATTTCTATCGGAAATATCCTGATTGTTGCTGAGAAATAGCCCCAAGACTATGAGCCAAATCATTGTATAGCAGTCCGTTTTGTAGCACTATTCATCACAAAGGCAATGGGATGACGTGTACACAGGCCAAGCCTGGTGTGGAAGGAGGCTAGTCGATGTCGACGTTTTCTCGTCGCGATTTTCTCAAACTCACCAGCGCCGCGGGACTGGGTTTGGCGCTGAGCCAGCTGGAATTGCGTCTGCTTGATCCGATCAACGTAGACAATCCGCTGGCGGCGTATGCCAGCCGGGACTGGGAGCAGACCTACCGCAATCAGTACGCCTACGACTCTTCGTTCACTTACATCTGTTCGCCGAACGACACGCACGCCTGCCGTCTACGCGCCTTTGTCCGCAACGGCGTCATCCTGCGGTCCGAGACAAATTATGACGTTGCCAATTACAGCGACCTCTATGGCAACAAGGCCACCGCGCACTGGCACCCGCGCGGTTGTAAAAAAGGCCAGACGTTCCACCGCCGGATGTACGGGCCGCACCGCCTCAAAGGTCCGCTCATGCGCAAAGGCTGGAAGGAGTGGGCCGACGCCGGTTTCCCCAATCTCGACGAGGATGACAACCGCTCCAAATACAAGTTCGACTCGCGCGGCACGGACGAACTTCTGCCGGTGAAGTGGGAGGAAGCCTACGATTACATCACGCGCGGGATGATCGCCATCGCCACGCGGTATTCGGGCGAGGCGGGCGCGGAACTCCTGCGGAAGCAAGGTTATCCCGAAGAGATGATCGCCGCCATGGGCGGCGCGGGAACACGCACGTTCAAATGCCGGGGCGGCATGGGGCTGCTCGGCGTCATCGGCAAATACGGCATGTACCGCTTCGCGAACACGCTGGCCCTGCTCGACGAGCACGTGCGCAAGCTGGAAAATCACGAAGATGCGAAAGGCGGGCGGCTGTGGTCGAACTACACCTGGCACGGCGATCAGGCCCCCGGCCACCCCTTCACCACCGGGCTGCAAACTTCGGACGAGGATTTCAACGACCTGCGCAACTCGCGCCTGCACATCCAGTGCGGCAAGAACCTGGTCGAGAACAAGATGCCGGAGTCGCACTTTTTCATCGAGGCGATGGAGCGCGGCGCGAAGATCGTGACCATTACCCCCGAATACTCGCCGCCCGCCACCAAGTCCGACTACTGGATTCCGATCCGCCCGGCCACCGACGCCGCGCTCTTCCTCGGCCTCACCCGCTGGCTGATGGACAACGAGGAGTACGATGCGACTTTCGTGAAACACTTCACCGATTTCCCGCTTCTCGTCCGCGCGGACACGCTCAAACGCCTGAACGCCGACGACGTATTCCCCAATTACCAATTACAACTCCCCGCCGACAGCCCGAGTTTCAAGTTGCAAGGCCTCACGCAAGCGCAATACGAGAAGCTGGGCGACTACGTGGTGATCGACTCCAAGACCAACGCACCCGTCGCCCTCACCCGCGATGACGTAGGCGCGGCGCTGGACGTGAAAGGCGTTGACCCCGCGCTCGACTGGTCGGGCAAGATCAAGCTGGCCGACGGAACCGAAGTTGAAGTCCTCACCATCTGGACGATGTACAAGGAGCACCTGAAGGATTACGACCTCGACACTGTGGCCGACATCACCCACGCGCCAAAGGACTTGATCGTGCGGCTGGCCCAGGACATCGCGACGATGAGCCCGGTTGCCATTCACATTGGCGAGGGGATCAATCACTGGTTCCACGCCACGCTGGACAACCGGGCGCAGTTCCTCCCGCTCATGCTCACGGGCAACATCGGCCGGCCGGGTGCGGGCTGCTACACGTGGGCGGGCAACTACAAGGCGGCGCTGTTCCAGGGTTCGCCGCAGACTGGCCCCGGCTTCAAAGGCTGGGTGGCCGAAGACCCCTTCGCGCCGAATCTCGACGAGAACGCGTCTGGCAAAGACATCGCGGCCCACTCGTACACGAAAGATGAAGAACCGGCGTACTGGAATCACTCCGAGCGCCCGCTGATCGTGGACACGCCGAAGTATGGCCGCAAGGTATTCACTGGGCAGACGCACATGCCCACGCCCACCAAAGTCCAATACTTCACCAACGTGAACCTGCTGAACAACGCCAAGCACCACTACGAGATGATTAAGAACGTCAACCCGCTGATTGAATTGATCATCGCGCAAGACATCGAAATGAACGCGACGGTCGAGTACGCCGACTTCGCGCTGGCGGCCAACTCGTGGGCCGAATTTCAAACGCACGAAATCACAGCCTCGTGCTCCAACCCCTTCCTGCAAATCTGGAAGGGCGGCATCCCGCCGCTGTACGATACCCGCGACGACGTGCGGATTCTGGCGGAGCTGGCGGCGGCGATTGGGGACGAGATTGGAGATGCGAGATTTAGAGACTACTGGAAGTTCGCGCTGGAAGGGAAACCCGAGGTCTACATTCAGCGCCTGCTCGACTCGTCGCTCACCACCAGCGGCTACAAATTCGAGGACATCATGGCCGGGAAGTACGGCGAGCCGGGCGCGGCGCTCATGCTCTTCCGCACCTACCCGCGCATCCCGTTCTGGGAGCAGGTGCACGACTCGATTCCGTTTTACACTGCTGACGGACGGCTGGATTCCTACTGCGATATCCCCGAGGCGATTGAGTACGGCGAGAACATCATCAGCCATCGCGAAAGCCCGGAGGCCACGCCCTACCTGCCGAACGTCATCGTCGCGTCCAGCCGCTTCATCCGACCCGACGACTACGGCATCCCGCCCGATGAAATGCACTGGGACAAGCGCACAGTGCGGAATATCAAGATGAGCTGGGACGAGGTGAAGCAGACGAACAACCCGCTGTGGCAGGACGGCTTCCAATTCTATTGCCTGACCCCCAAGACGCGCCATCGCGTCCATTCCTCGTGGAGCACAGTGGACTGGACGATCATCCTCGACTCCAATTTCGGCGACCCGTATCGCATGGACAAGCGCCTGCCCGGCCCTGGCGACCATCAATTGCACATGAACCCGCAGGCGGCCAAGGATTTGGGGATTGAAGACGGCGACTACGTGTACGTGGACGCCAATCCTGCCGATCGCCCGTACGTGGGCTGGAAACCGGACGATCCGTTCTACAAGGTGGCGCGGCTGATGCTGCGCGTGAAGTACAACCCGGCCTACCCCTATCGTATCGTCATGCTCAAGCACGGGCCATTCATGGCGACCGAGAAATCGGTGCTGGCGCACGAGACGCGGTCCGATGGACTCGCCAAGTCCGAAGGCACAGGCTACATGGCAAACCTGCGCTACGGCTCTCAGCAATCCGTCACCCGCGACTGGTCTATGCCCATGCATCAGACCGACACGCTCTTCCACAAGCAAAAGACAAGCCTGTCCTTTATCTTCGGCGGTGAGGCCGACAACCACGCTCTCAACACCGTGCCGAAAGAGACGCTGGTGAAAGTGACGAAGGCGGAGGACGGCGGTTTGAACGGCGTGGGCAAGTGGGAGCCGGTGGCGACGGGCTTCACGCCAGGACACGAGGGCGACTTCATGCAGAAGTATCTGGGCGGGGAAACAGTGGAGGTGAAGACGTAGGACACGCTTCGCGTGCCAGACTGTCCCGCGCCAAGACGACAGGCTGGCAACCCGTCCTACAGAGGAGGAGCACGCCGATGTCAAAACCGACCGAACAAGATTGCCTGAACTGTGACCGCACGGAAGCCCAGGTTCCGTTGATTGCCTGGCGCTACCAGGGACGGGAACTGTGGATTTGCCTGGACTGCTTGCCGGTCCTGATCCACGAGCGCAACAAAGTGCTGGCAAAATGGCCGGCGACGAATGAACAAAACCAACCCGCTCCGGCCAAAGGAGGCTGAAATGCCGCACGACGAATTTGTTCCTGAAGACCCAATGGGGCTGGTCGGGATGGTTCTACCTGGCGAGCCAGGGCAGCTGGAAGCGATGGCCGAGTGCTTCGTCGAGGAGTACGTGCGCATGGGCTGGGACGAGCGGCGGCTGATGACGCTGTTCGTCAACCCCGTGTTCCTCGCCACCCACCGCATTTACCGGCAGAAGGGCGAGGGGTATGTGCGGGGGTTGATTCGGAGGACGTGCGCGAAGTGGGGACGTAGCGTTACAGAAGTTTCAAGAACTCTTCCGGCGTCAGGTGAGCCTGCCGAAGGATTGAGTGAAGCACGGTCTGACTCAAATCACCAGGATGTATCGGCACGGTGACGGAGAGATTGCCTTTCTTCAGGCGAACATGGCTGCCGCGCTGTCGGGTTTGCGAGAAGCCAGCTTTTTCAAGGGTGCTGATGACCTCTCGTGAAGTGAGCGCAGGCAGTTTAGGCATAAGCGTGGACGGCTACCTCTACCTTGAAGAGGAAGGTCTCCACGACCCGATCGGGGTTCGTTTGACGAGGATCAGCCTCGGGCGGCGCCGGCCGCAGATAAGGCAGGCCGTCCTCAAACGCGCCTTCGAGGTGAAGCGTGACCGCTTCCAGCAGCATCGCTTTGGCTCCATCCGACGAGTCGCCTTGCGAGGCCACGTCCAGTTCAAGACAAAGAGCGCTGTAACCTTGATCCTCTTTAACGATGACACTCGTGAAGTTGAAGATAGCCATGGTGACCTCTTTCTGCCGGCGAATATAACATAGTCGCTCTGTCACCACAAGGAGTTTCCTATGCCTGAAGTCTACAACTGGCACCTCGGGCGCAAGATGGCCTATGTCTTCCCCGAGGCGCACCCGCAGAAACAGTTCGCCGCCGTGTTCAATATCAACCGCTGCATCGGCTGCCAGACGTGCTCCGGCACCTGCAAGGCCACCTGGACCTTCTCCAAAGGCCAGGAATACATGTGGTGGAACAACGTCGAGACCAAGCCGTACGGCGGCTATCCCCAGCACTGGGACATCAAGATCCTGCAACTGCTGGACGAGGCGCACCAGGCGGGGGGCAAAAAGGCCGAATGGGACGCTAAACAGGTGAGCGGTCAGGCGCCCTACGGCGTGTACAACGGCCTGACCATTACCGAGGCCGCCGGAAACGAACAGCAAGCCCTCGGCTACCTCCCGCCGGACGCCGAATGGCGCGCGCCTCTGTTCTACGAAGATACCTCGACCGCCTACAAGGGCGACAAACTCGGTATCAGCGCCGAGGGCGCGTCCCTCCCCGAGCATCAGACGTGGTTCTTCTACCTCCAGCGGTTGTGCAATCACTGCACCTACCCGGCCTGCGCCGCCGCCTGCCCGCGCAAAGCCATCTACAA
>DAOTXG010000293.1:0-5150 GCA_034435515.1 Anaerolineales bacterium | reverse complement strand
GCCTCGACCTCGACCTCCGGCGCGCCGTCCCCTAAAGGGGATCTGCGACGCTCGGCCAGGTAGACGCCGGCGATGATCGCCGCGCCGCCGAGCAGCATCGCGCCCGTCACCCGCTCGTGGAGCAGCAGCGCGGCGGCAGCGACGGCGATGATGGATTCCAGGTTTTGAATCACCGCCACGCGCGAGGCCGGGACGTGCTTGAGCGCGTGCGTGTTGAGCAGGTAGGCCAGCGCCGTGGCCAGCAGGGCGACGTACAGCACCGCGCCCCAGCCGGCGAGGCTCAGGTTCGGAATCTCGCGCCAGCCTTGCTGCGCGACGAAGAGCGGCAGCGCAAACAGCCAGCCGAAGAAGAACATCCCGGCGGTGACGAGCGTCGAGGGGCGGTTATGGACGACGTGCTTGTTGAGGATGGTGAACGCCGCCCAGACGACCGCCGAGAGCAGAACGAGCAAGTTTCCCGGCGCGCCGAATTGACCACGCGCCAGCGCGGCCAGGTTGCCGCCGGTCGAGACGACCGCCGCGCCCACCGCGGCCAACGCCACCCCGAAGATCTGCCAGGCCCCGAGTTTTTCGCGCAAGATCAGCGCCGCCAGCGCGACGGTGAACGCCGGGGCCGTCGAGGCCAGGAACGCCGCCACGCTCGCGTCGGCGGTCTCCTGCCCGCTCACCTGCAACCATTGTTGCAGGGTGATGCCGACGAAGCCCAGCAGCGCCAGCCGCGGCAGGTCGGCGCGGGACAGGCGGGCGAAGTCGCCGTTGCGCCAAGCCGCAGCGCCCACGAGGCCCGTCCCCAGCGCGAAGCGGATGGCGATCATCGTCGCCGCCGAGACCTCGCGCAGCGCGATCTTCATGAACACGAACGAGACCGCCCAAATCGTGATGGCGGCGACGGCTTCGAGGATGGCGAGGGTTTCGAGGCGTTTCATGTGGGGGGACACGGATTAGCGCGGACCGCGAAGCGCACGAACTTTTGACAACGTTTGCGTGCACACCGTCTCTCAAACTTCATTGACACGACTTCGCCCAGATGGTATGATGCCCGCCGACAACCGAACAGCCTGCACTGGCACTCTTATCCAGAGAGGCAGAGGGACCGGCCCTGTGAAGCCTCGACAACCCGGCTAGCCATAGCGCGGGTGCCAATTCCGGCAGAGTATACCGGCAATCCGTGCGATTGCCGATTCTGGAAGATGAGAGGGCGCCCTGAGCGAACAATCGCTAAGCCCTTTCCTGCCAGAAAGGGCTTAGTTTTTTTCAGAAGGAGACAATCTCAATGACCAATACGTTTATGACCTCGCCCAGCCTGATGTTCACCTCCGAGTCGGTGACCGAGGGCCACCCCGACAAAATCTGCGACCAGGTGAGCGACGCCGTGCTCGACGCCTGCCTCGAGCAGGACCCCCTGAGCCGCGTGGCCTGCGAGACGGCAACCAAGACCGGGTTCATCATGGTGTTAGGCGAGATCACCACGCACGCCTTCGTCAATTTCGACGAGCTGGTCCGCCGCGTGGTCAAGGACATCGGCTACGACAGCAGCGACAAGGGCTTCGACGGCAACACCTGCGCAGTGCAGGCCGCCATCGCCAGCCAAAGCCCCGACATCGCGCTAGGCGTGGATCAGGCGCTGGAGGCCAGGACCGGCGAGATGACCGAGGCGGAAATCGAGAAAGTGGGCGCGGGCGACCAGGGCATGATGTTTGGCTTTGCCTGCGACGAGACCGACGTGCTGATGCCCATGCCGATTTATCTCGCGCACAACCTCACGCGCCGCCTGGCGCAAGTCCGCAAGAACGGCGAGCTGCCCTGGCTGCGGCCCGACGGCAAAGCGCAGGTCACGGTCGAGTACGCCTACGGCAAGCCCAAGCGGGTGGATACCGTCCTGATCAGCGCACAGCACGCGCCGGATATCGGCCAGGCGGAGATCCGGGAGGCAATCATTGACAGCGTCATCTACCCCGTCATCCCCGAAGAACTGCGCGACAAAAACCTGAAAATCTACGTCAACCCCACGGGGCGCTTCGTCATCGGCGGGCCGATGGGCGACGCGGGCGTGACCGGGCGCAAGATCATCGTGGACACTTACGGCGGCATGGGGCGGCATGGAGGCGGTTGTTTCTCCGGCAAAGACCCGACGAAGGTGGACCGCTCGGCGGCCTACGCCGCGCGCTGGGTGGCGAAGAACATCGTCGCCGCGGGCCTGGCCGACCGCTGTGAAATCCAGGTCGCCTACGCCATCGGCGTGGCCCGCCCCCTCAGCGTGAACGTGGAGACCTTTGGCACCGGCCAGATCCCGGACGAGGCGATCGTGCAGTTGATCCACCAGCACTTCGACCTGCGCCCCGGCGCGATCATCCGCGACCTGCGCCTGCGCCGCCCGATCTACCGCCAGACGGCGACCTACGGCCACTTTGGCCGCACGGATATCGAGGCGCCGTGGGAGAACACCGACAAGGCCGAGGTCTTGAAGAAAGCGGCGCTGGAACTGGCGGCAGTGCCGGCGTAAAACGCAAAACGTAATGCGTAAAAGTCCTTTACGCATTACGTTTTACGTTTCCCCCCAACGCTCGATTTTATTTCCCCCACTTCAAATGATGCCCCTCGGCCTGCAGGTCCACCGCCGGGGGCGCGTCGTCGGCGGCGAGCCAGCGCAGACGCCCGCTCACCGGCCACGCGGTCTGCGCGTACTCGGCCAGCAGATCGGCTTCGTCGTCTACGATGAGGAGTTTGTGGCGCATGGGGTTATTATAACCGGGGCCGTGGGCGACGTATCCGACTCTGGTTCTTTGCCACGAATTACGCGAATTTGCGCGAATTTCAGCGGAATCGGCGTCCCCTGCCGCTCGGGTCGAGCAGTTACATCAGGGTGATGCAATACGTAATACGCAATACGCAATACGTCTCGTGTATACTACGCGCACTCGACGCCTCACTGCCTCCTGTTAACCAATGCCCCCTCTCGAAACCCTCGTCATCGGTTCCGGCATCGCCGGGCTGACTGCCGCCGTGCATCTGGCGGAGCGCGGCGCGCCGGTGCGCGTGCTGGAGGCCGACGCGCTGTATCCGGGCGGGCGGCTGTGGGGCGGGCGGCCTCACCCCCCTCCCCGGCCCTCCCCCCTCTCCTCGGCCCTCGGCCGAGGAGAGGGGGGAGGGGGTGAGGTCACCCTCTCTCTACGCGGCGTTACGCATACCTTCTACCCCGAGCATGGCATTCACGGCATCTGGAATAACTACGCCAACCTGCGGGCGATGCTGGAGCGCTTCGGCGTCGCGCCCGAGGTCATGCTCACCGAAGAGGAAGAATGGATTCACGCCGAGGGCGACCGGGTGAGGCGCGCCGAGGTCGGCAGCGCCATTCACAATTCGCTCCTCCCGCCGCCGCTGCACTACCTCAACATGTTCACGCGCCTGGGGTTTCTGCGGATGCTCGGCCTGCGCGACTGGCTGGCCCTCTTCGCCGTCTGGCGCAGCCTCCTGCTGGCGACCGCCCTCGACCCCTTTGCGCGCAACATCGCGTTGGAAGGCGAGACCCTGGCGGACTTCCTGCGCGGCTGGTCGCCCCGGCTGCAGGCCCTCTTCGTCGGGCTGGCGCGGAGCGGGCTGGCCAACACGCCGGAGAAGATCTCGCTGTCTGCCTTCATCGCCTGCCTGCGCTTCTACACGCTGCTGCGCCGCGACTCGCTGCGCTTCGCCTACTTCCTGACCGACTGCGGCGAGGCGTTGATCAGGCCGCTGGTGGACTGCCTGCTGGCGCGTGAGGGAGAGATATGGCTGGGGGTAACCGCTGAACAACTGGCGCCGGTGGCGAGTGACGGGTGGCGAGTGCGCGCGGAAACCCGCCTCGGCCCGCGTACCTTCTTTGCCGACCACGTCATCCTGGCGGTGGACGCGCCTGCCGCGCAGCGTCTGCTGTGCGCGAGTCCGGCCACGCATCCAGAGGCCGAAAAACTTCGCTGGCCCGAAGGCGTCCCCGACGGCGTGGTGCGCCTGTGGTTCGACGCGCAGCCGCGCTCCGGCCCGGAGGGCGGCATCTTCACCGGCGATTTCAGCGTGGATAACTTCTTCTGGCTGCACCGCATCCAGCCAGAGTTCGCCGGATGGGCGAAGGCGACGGGCGGGAGCGCGATTGAAATGCACCTTTACCGCTCGCCGGAGTTTTTATCTCAGCCCGACGCGGCGCTCCTCGCCCGCTCCATCACCGACGTTTACCGCGCCTATCCCGAATTGCGCGGCCGCGTCGTTCATCAGACGCTGCAGCGCAACCCGGCCACGCACACCAGCCTGACGATTGACCGGCCTGAGCGCTGGCTGGGGGTGCGCACGCCGTGGCCCAACCTGTGGGCCTGCGGCGACTGGGTGCGCGGCGAATGGCCGGCGCTCAACGTCGAGCGCGCCTGCGTGAGCGGCCTCGAGGCCGCCAACGCCGTCCTCGACGCCATGGGCCTCGAGCCGTTCCCCCTCGCGCCCTACGCCGGGCCGGAGTGGCTGGCCGCGAGAATCCAGCAATGGCTGCTGGGAGGCAGAGACTTCATCCGTTCCATCCGTTGATCCGTGTCCTTTTCCCGTTAAACCCGGAAGAGCCTACAAACCCAGGGCCTCGCGTTGCCGGCTGATCAACCGGATGGCTTTCTTCACCCGCGCCTGGTTTTCCGGCCGGTTGTACCACGTGCTCGCGCCGGAGGGGTGCGGCAGGGGGATAATCACGCGCCCGTCGCGCTCTATCTGCGTCCCGATGATCTTCTCCAGCGGTAGTTTCGTGTCGAAGAACAGGCCAATCGCCAGGCGGCCAATCGGGATGATGAGTTTAGGGTTGACCAGTGTGATCTCCTGCTCTAACCAGGGGCGACAGAGTTCCTGCTCTTCCCGGGACGGCACGCGGTCGCCGTGCCCGCCTGCGCTTTTACCCGGAAAGCATTTGGTCAAGGCCGTCATGTACATCCTGGCTCTGAACTCAGTTTCAGTGAACCCGGCCTGACCGAGCCACTCAAACAATCGCTTGCCGCTTCCGGCGTTGAACGGTCGCTGGGCGATGACTTCCGTTGGGCCGGGCGCCTGGCCGATGGTCATGACTTTGGCCGTGTGCACACCATGGACCACAGGCGGCGGTGTGATCGGGTATCCAGCCTCAAGGCACCTTCGGCAGGCCTTGATCT
>DAOTXG010000292.1:0-11844 GCA_034435515.1 Anaerolineales bacterium | reverse complement strand
GTTCTGAAGCATGCCGAACAGTCGGAATTCCTCGCGCCACTGCGCGTCGTCAGCGCCCGGTTCTTCCTCAGGGAGCGTCTCCGGATAGCAGGTGAGCTTCAGGTGCTTGTCGTGGCTGATCTCCTGCAGGTGTTCGGTAAGCGCCTCGCACAATTCAGCCAGGTTTGTAATGCCATCATAGCCGCCGCTATTCAGGCGCGTCTGCACCGCCTCGGCCACCGCCTGGGCCACCTCTGGGAAGACATAGGCCGCCTGCAGCTTGCGCAGGAGGTCTTCTATCAGAGCTACACGGAGGTCGCTGTCAACCAGGATGTCGGTGGTCTCCATTGCCGGTTCTATTCGTCTTTCTATCAACTCTATGCCTAAATCCTTTGCCTCTGCACGATCCAGACTCGCATACCATTCTCCCAGTTGGGCCTGTTCAGCCTCAGACAATCTCTCCCCTCGCGTAGCCCGGTCATGCAGTTGTTGTCCATGTAAGTCAGAGATCATATCGCCTCCAGTGACGGTGCGGAAACACCGATATTCTAGCACGAAGTCAGCCAGCAAGGGGAAAGTGAGAAGAAACCAAGTTCTGGATAGCGGGCCGGGCACGATTCGTTTATACTTCCGGCCATGCCGCCCCCGGCCGACCCACTCCCCGCGCCATTCACCGCCGAACAGGTGATGGCCCTCGCGCCCGACGCCGCCTCGGCTAAAGCCGGGCGCGGCCTCGCGAACGCCCGCAAGTGGGTTTCGTTCGGGCGCAATCAGGAAGCCGTGTGGGGCGAGTGCCAGGGCAGCGGCCAGAAACCCTACCAGACTGTAGTAACGACTTCAGTCGTTCATGGCCCGGCCTTCCGCTGCTCGTGCCCCAGCCGCAAGTTGCCCTGCAAGCATGGCATTGGCCTGCTCTTACTCCTGGCCGCTCAACCTGGCTTCTTCACGACTGGCGACGCGCCGCCCTGGGTGACAGACTGGCTGGCCGGGCGCGCACAGCGGGCGCAGCGCCGCGCCGGGCGCTCCGCGGCCCCCGACGCGAAAGCGCAGGCCCAACGCCAGGCCGACCGGGAATCCAAAGTCGCCGCCGGCGTCGAAGAGCTCGAACTCTGGCTGCGCGACCTCGTCCGGCTCGGTCTCGCCTCGACGCAGGAAAAGCCCGCGCGCTTCTGGGAATCCATCGCCGCCCGCATGGTGGATGCGCAGGCGCCCGGCCTCGCGCGCCTGCTTCGTAATCTGGCGGGCATCCCGGCCTCCGGCTCCGGTTGGCAGGAACGCCTGGCCGAACGCCTCGGACGCATCCACCTTTTGCTCCAGGCCTATCACCGCCTCGACTCGCTCCCGCCCGAAACGCAGGCCGACGTGCGCGACCTCATCGGCTGGGCGCAGAGTCAAGATGAACTGTTAAGCGCTGACGACGACCGCGCCCTGCGACCGCAGGGAGTGTCGAAGGGCCGCTGGCTCGTCCTCAGTCACCGCGTCGAGACCGAAGACCGCCTCCGCGTGCAACGCACCTGGTTGTGGAACGAGATCGTGCAGCAAGCTGCGCTCGTGTTGAGTTTCGCCGCCACCGGACAGGGACTGGATACCAGCCTGCCGCCGGGAACGGCCTTTGACGCCGAATTAGTCTACTATCCGAGCGCTTATCCCCTGCGCGCGCTCGTCAAACAACGCGAGGCGGCGCAGCCGCTTGATCGCGAACGGCCTTCAGGTCGCGAAGCATCCCTTTGGGACGGTTGGTCGGGCTACGCCGGGCTGGACGCCGCCCACGCGGCCTACAGCGCGGCCCTCGCGCGTCACCCCTGGCTCGAACAATTCCCCGTTCCCTTGCGGGCTGTTATCCCGATCCTATCAGCTGACCGCTGGTGGATCCGGGATTCTGACGGGCGCGCGTGGCCGCTGGCCCCACATTTCAATCGCGGCTGGGAATTGCTGGCCCTCAGCGGCGGTCAGCCCATTACGCTCTTCGGCGAATGGGACGGCGAACATCTGCTGCCCCTCAGTGTGTGGGCTGAGGGAAGATTCGTGATGCTATGAGCCACCCCTGGCCTCCCCTCGTCGCCCACGCCATCATGGGCACTGATCGCCGCCCGTTCAAGCGCCCCGCGGCCTCGGGCCAGGTGGGCGAGCAGCTGGCTTTGCTGGATGAGTCGGATTCGGAGCGGGCATTACTCGACGCGCTGGCCCTCGCCGGCCTCCACTGGCGCGCGGGCCAGGCGCCCCCCGCGCTTGGGGAAGCGCGTCCACTTGGGGAAGGGGAAGCGCGCCTACGGTCTCCCGCCGCGCTCGCCGTGGATGACCGGCCGCGCTGCACCCCGCTCGCCGCCCAACACCTGCGGATGATGCTTTCGGATCAATACGCCGAATTCCTGCCCGAATGGCTCGACGCGCTGGCGCGAGCTGGCCTCCGCGTCCCCGAAGAAAAACTGCCCGAACTGCTCGAACGCGGCCGCACCAAAGCCGAACTGCGTCCCGCGATTCAAAGCGTGGCCGGCTTGCGCGGACGCTGGCTCGCAGCCCAGAACCCCGACTGGGATTTCGGCGTTGACCTGAGCGACCCAGAGGCGGTGTGGGACACCGGAAGCCGCGCAGCCCGCCTCACACTGCTGGAGCAGTTGCGGCCACGCGACCCAGCCCGCGCCCGTGCGCTCGTCGCCCGAACCTGGAAGGAAGAAAATGCGGGCGACCGCGCGGCTTTTGTCTCCAAACTCGCCCTCGGGTTGAGCGCGGACGACGAGGAGTTTCTCGAACAGGCGCTCGATGACCGCTCCAAAGATGTACGCCGCGCCGCCGCTGACGTGCTGGCAAACCTGCCGCAGTCGCGCCTGTGCCAGCGAATGCAAGACCGCTTGCGCTCGCTCATCACCCTGGAGCGCGGCCGGCTCGGCGCAAAGAAACTGATTGTGACGCTGCCAACCGCGTGCGACGACGGCATGATTCGCGATGGCGTTGATCCCAAGCCCAAGACCAGCCGGGGCGACAAAGCCTGGTGGCTGCTGCAAATGCTCGCCGCCTGCCCGCCCACGTTCTGGAACGAGACGCTCAAGCAATCGCCGGCCGAACTGGTGAAGCTCGCCGGGCCGACCGAGTGGCGTAACTTGCTGCTGGACGGTTGGGCACGCGCCGCTGCCCGCTATCACGACGCAGCCTGGGCCGACGCCATCCTCGACGCCGTGCTGGAGAAGGAAGAAGCCATCAACCTCGGCGCGCTGCTGCGGGTGCTGACGCCCGAGCGGCGCAATGCCTTCGCCCTGCGCGCGCTCAAAACCATCCCCAACCTCGGCGACGAGCATCCTGCGCAGCGCCTGCTGGACGAATATCAATTCCCCTGGGAACTCGAATTCAGCCGGGCGCTGCTCGACCGCTTGATCCAATACATACGCAAAGACCAGAGCGCGTATCCTGGCCGCGTGATTTACCGGATGCGCAACCTGAGCCGCTGGATGCACCCGGCGCTCGCGCCCGAGGCCGCGGCCCGCCTGTCGCCGGCCGCCGAGGGCAAGCCCATCTGGACGACAGCCATAGATCAGTTTCTCGCCACGCTGCAATTTCGCTACGATATGCTCAAGGAGTTGGGACAATGACGACCATCCTGCGCGAACATGCGGAACAGCAATTCGCCCACGAACTGGAAGCGCTGGCTAAAGCCGACACGCGCGCGCGCCCGCCGAACTGGAAACTCTCGCCCTGGGCGGTGGCGACTTACCTCCTCGGCGGTGCGCTCGACGACGGCGGGGAGATTTCGCCCAAGTACATCGGCAATCGCCGCCTGATCGAGATTGCGATTGCCACGCTGGCCACCGACCGCGCGCTGCTGCTCCTCGGCGTGCCGGGCACGGCCAAGACGTGGGTAAGCGAACACCTCTCGGCGGCCATCAGCGGCGACTCGACGCTGCTCATTCAGGGCACGGCGGGCACGAGCGAAGAGGCCATCCGCTACGGCTGGAACTACGCCCGGCTGCTGGCCGAGGGGCCGTCGCGGCAGGCGCTCGTCCCCAGCCCGATGATGCACGCCATGCAAAACGGCGAGATCGCGCGCGTCGAGGAACTCACCCGCATCCCCTCCGACGTGCAGGACACGCTGATCACGATCCTCTCCGAGAAGACTCTGCCCATTCCAGAGTTGAACGAAGAAATGCAGGCGCGCAAAGGCTTCAACGTCATCGCCACGGCCAACAACCGCGACCGGGGCGTCAACGAACTCTCCAGCGCGCTCAAGCGGCGCTTCAACACCGTCATCCTGCCCCTGCCCGACACGATTGACCAGGAAGTGGACATCGTCCAGCGCCGCGTGGAGGCGCTGGGCCGCGCGCTCGAACTGCCCGCCGAGCCGCCCGCGCTCGAAGAGATCCGGCGGGTGGTCACCGTGTTCCGCGAACTGCGCGACGGGGTGACCGCCGACGGCAAGACCAAGCTCAAGTCGCCCAGCAGCACGCTCAGCACCGCCGAGGCCATCTCGGTCGTGAACAGCGGCCTGGCATTGGCTGGGCATTTCGTCGACGGTTCACTCCGCGCGGGCGACCTGGCCGCCGGCCTGCTCGGCGCGGTGGTGAAAGACCCGGTGCAAGACCGCGTGGTGTGGCTGGAATATCTGGAGACGGTGGTGAAAGAACGCGACGGCTGGAAGGACTTGTACAGAGAGTGTAGAGCGGTGACTGAGTGAAACGTAGGGCGTAAAACGTAAGGCGTAAAACGTAAAGCGTAAAACGTACGGAGGGCTTATGAATTACGAGGAATGGGAGAAGAGTGTGCCAGAAGCGATAAAGGCCGATTCGTTGTGGAGGATGAGGGCTTATCAGCTGGCGTTGTTTATCGGCGATGTGGGGTGGCATGATGTGACGAGGCTGGCGCGAGATAGACGAACACAGGATTTAGCGGCCCAGCTCTATGAGGCGTTAGGTTCAATGAGCGCGAATCTTGCCGAGGGGTATTCGCGCGGCACAGGCCCAGACCGCGCGATTTTACGAATATAGCCTCGGCTCGGCGCGCGAAAGCCGTGACTGGTATTTCAAAGGCCGCCACGTCTTGAGCGAAACTGTCTTCCAGCATCGCCTGCAATTTCTGTCTGAAATTATCCGGCTGCTTCTGACGATGGTGCCACAACAACGTGGACGAATTTTGCGGGATGACGGCATGCCCTATCAAACTAATGTGGACGCAGGAGAATTCGACTTCACTTTGCTCGACCACCTATCCCAATCCGTCCCCCTCCCTGAACCTTAAATTACGTTTTACGTTTTACGTTTTACGTTTTACGTTTTACGCTTTACGTTTTACGTTTTACGTTTTACGTTTTACGCTTTACGTTTTACTATCCTCCCATGCCCCTCTCCATCTTCGGCATCCGTCATCATGGGCCAGGGTCGGCGCGCAGTCTAGGGCAGGCGCTGACCGGGCTCCAGCCCGACGCCATCCTCGTCGAAGGCCCGCCCGACGCTGCCGACGTCCTGCCGTTGCTTGCCCACCCGGAGATGCGGCCCCCCGTGGCTCTGCTCGTCTACGTCCCCAACCAGCCACAGCGCGCCGTGTACTACCCCTTCGCCGTGTTCTCGCCCGAATGGCAGGCCATCCACTACGGCCTGACCCACAACATACCGACGCGCTTCATGGACCTGTCCCAGACGCACCAACTCGCCGCCGAGCCGCCTGCTCCAGAACAGCCTGAAGCGCAGCCCACCCCTGAGCCATCACCTTCTGCAGAGGACTCGCCCCAATCAGCAATCCCCAATCAGCAATCAACAATCCACCAAGACCCTCTCGGCTGGCTGGCCCTGGCCGCCGGCTACAGCGACGGCGAGCGCTGGTGGGAGCACATGGTCGAGCAGCGCCGCGACAGCGCGGGCCTCTTCGCCGCCGTGCTCGAAGCGATGACCGCGCTGCGCGAAGCCGAGGGGATGGAACCCCAAAACGAGCGTGAGGCGCAGCGCGAGGCCTTCATGCGCCAGACCCTCCGCGCCGCGCAGAAAGAAGGCTACGAGCGCATCGCCGTTGTGTGCGGCGCGTGGCACGCCCCCGCGCTTGCGCCGGAGCGCTGGCCCAGGGCCAAAAGCGACGCCGAATTGCTCAAGGGCCTGCCCAAAATCAAAGTCCAGGCCACCTGGGTCCCCTGGACGAACGGGCGGCTCACCTATGCCAGCGGCTACGGCGCGGGCATCGAATCGCCCGGCTGGTACGCGCACATCTGGGAATCGACCGACCGCATCGCCGAACGTTGGCTCGCGCGCGTGGCGCGCCTCCTGCGCGAACAGGATTTGGACGCCTCGGCCGCCAGCGTGATTGAAGCCGTGCGGCTGGCCGAGGCCCTCGCCGCCCTGCGCGACCGGCCTCTGCCCGGCCTCCCGGAGTTGAACGAAGCGACGCAGGCCGTGCTGTGCTTCGGCGGCGACCTGCCCATGAAGTTGATCGCCGAGAAACTCATCGTCGGCGAGACGCTCGGCCGCGTGCCCGACGAAACGCCCGCCGTCCCGCTCCAGCGCGACATCCAGCGCGAGCAAAAGCGGCTCCGGCTGCCGCCTGAGGCCTCGCACCGCGACCTGGACCTCGACCTCCGCCAGCCCTTCGACCTCGACCGCAGCCGCCTCCTGCACCGCCTGCGCCTGCTTGACATCCCCTGGGGCGAGCAACAGCGTGCGCGCGTCAAAATCAGCACCTTCCACGAACTCTGGCGCATCCAGTGGCAGCCGGAGTTCGCGGTGAAGATCATTGACGCGAGCCGCTGGGGCAACACCGCAGCCGAGGCCGCCGCGGCCTTTACTCGCGACGCCGCCGACCGCGCGCGCGACCTCCCTGCCCTCACGGCCTTGCTCGACCGGGCCATGTTGGCCGACTTGCCGGACGTGATCCCGCATGTCATGGCGCGCGTGCAGGCCGAAGCCGCGCTGGCGAGCGACGTGGCACATCTGATGGACTCCCTTCCCTCGCTGGCGAACATCCTGCGCTATGGCAATGTGCGGCAAACGGACGCGAGCCTGATCCAGCCCGTCGTGGATGGCATGGTCGCCCGGCTGTGCATCGGCCTGCCCGGCGCGTGCGCCTCGCTCAACGATGAGGCCGCCGCGGAGATGCACGACCGGATGGTGAACGCGCACGAGGCCATCGTCCTCCTCCAAAACGCAGAGCACCTGGCGCAGTGGAACAAGGTGCTCACCCACCTGGCCGACCAGGGCGGCCTGCACGGCCTCGTCGCCGGGCGCTGCTGCCGCCTGCTGCTCGACCAGGGCCTGTTCAAATCCGACGACGTGGTGCGGAGGATGCGCCTGGCCTTCTCCCCCGGCGTCGAACCGGCGCAATCGGCGGCGTGGGTGGAGGGGCTGCTCAAGGGCAGCGGGCTGCTGCTCTTGCACGACGACGCGCTTTGGGCCGTGCTCGACGCCTGGGTCACCGACCTGCCCGAAGAGGCATTCAAAAACCTGCTCCCCCTCCTCCGCCGCACCTTTTCCACCTTCACTCCGCCGGAGCGCCGGCAGATGGGGGAGCGTGTTGCAGGACAGGGAGGATTTCCTAAATCCCCAGACTCAAACCTGAATTTTGACGAACAGCGGGCGGATCAGGTGTTAGAGTTGATTGGGAAGATATTGGGATGACCACAGATACCGAACGTCTTCGCCGTTGGCGATTGCTCCTCGGCGCCGGCGAGGCCGACGGCACGGGCTTTGGCTTGCAGGGGCAGGACGTGGGCATTGACCGCGCGCTTGGGGCGCTGTACGAGTCTGACCGCAGCGGCGGGCTGGGGAGTTCCGCGCCCAACGTGACCCGCTGGCTGGGCGACATCCGCCAATATTTCCCTGCCTCCGTCGTGCGGGTGATGCAGCAGGACGCGCTCGACCGCCTGAACCTGCGCCAGATGCTGCTGGAGCCGGAGATGCTCGCCGCCGTCGAGCCGGACGTGCACCTGGTGGCAAACTTGCTGGCGCTCGGCAGCGTGATGCCCGAAAAGACGAAAGAGACCGCCCGGTTGGTCGTGCGCAAAGTCGTGGAAGATTTGGAACGCCGCCTGGCCCAACCCATGCGGCAGGCAGTGCTGGGCAGCCTCCACCGCGCCACGCGCAACCGCCGCCCGCGCTACAAAGAAATTGACTGGCCGCGCACCATCCGCGCCAACCTCAAGCATTATCAGCCGCGCTACCGCACCATCGTCCCGCACTCGCTCGTCGGCTTCGGGCGCAAACGCTCGGCGCTGCGCGACATCATCCTCTGCGTTGACCAGAGCGGCTCGATGGCGACCTCGGTCGTCTACGCGGGCGTGTTCGGCGCGGTGCTGGCCTCGCTCCCTGCCGTGCGCACCCAGGTTGTGGTGTTTGACACTTCAGTCGTGGACTTGACTCACGAGTTGCACGACCCCGTGGAACTGCTCTTCGGCACGCAGCTCGGCGGCGGTACCGACATCAATCGCGCCCTGGCTTACTGCCAGACGCTAATCCGCCAGCCGCACGACACGATCCTGATTCTGATCAGCGACCTTTACGAAGGCGGCAACCGTGAGGAGATGCTCAAGCGCGCGGCGGCTCTCGCCGGTTCGGGCGTGCAGATGATCGCCCTGCTCGCGTTGAACGACGACGGCGCGCCCAGTTATGACCACAACGTCGCCAGCGCCTTCACTGCTCTGGGTGTCCCCGCTTTCGCCTGCACGCCCGACCTGTTCCCCGAGCTCATGGCCGCCGCCATCAACCGCCACGACCTCGCCCAATGGGCGGCGGCGCGGAACATCGTCGCCGCGCGGGCGGAAGTTTGACAAACCCCGCCCCCGGTGCGAGTATTGCCCTCAGAGGTCTCTCAGTGGATAACTTTGCCGATCAGGTGCGCGCGCGGCTCGCAGCCCACGCGCCGGGAGTGCGCGCCGAGTGGAACGCCCGCCCCGCCGCCGTGCTGATCCCGCTCTACCACGACCGGGGCGAATGGCATCTCCTCTTCACCGAGCGTACCCACACCGTCGAAGATCACAAGGGCCAGGTGGCCTTCCCTGGCGGCCGCGTGGACGACGGCGACGCCTCACGGGTCGAGACCGCCCTGCGCGAGACCGAGGAGGAAATCGGCCTCAAGCGCGAAGACGTGACCGTGCTTGGACAGCTGGACGAACTGCTCACGGTGACGCAGTACCGCATCACGCCTGTCATCGGCGTCTTCCCCTGGCCTTACCCTTTCGTGCTTTCGACCGAAGAACTATCGGAGGTCTTCGGCGTCCCGCTCTGGTGGCTGGCCGACCCGGCCAACTGCGAAGTTCAATACCGCGAACCGTTGATCCCGGGGCCGAAAATTCCTGTCTATTATTTTCGTTATCAGGGGCACATCATCTGGGGCGTGACCGCACGGATGTTGATCAATTTCCTTGAAGTCGTGCAGCCGCTATTGGCCGATCCGCGCGATGGGGAACGCTGATTACGCTGAAGGGGCGCTGATCGCGCTGATTTTTTTCTTAAATCAAAACGGGCTGGAGTTGTCTCCAGCCCGCCGCGCTACTTTCGTAGCGCACTACCAACCCATAGATCACTTCTTGGCCACGGGGGCTGCCTTGGCGACCTCTGCCTCTGCGCCCTCTGCCTCCTCGATCTTGCCCTTCTCGATGACTTCGACCTCAGGTGTGACCGTGGTCACCGGGACTGTGAGATCTTCTTCCTTCGCCTGGTAGGTCACGCGCGCCACCAGGTCGTCCGGGTCAGACAAGACCCGGATGGTCTTCGGCACGTACAGATCGCGGACGTACAGGGCCTGGCCAATCTCCTTGAGCTCGCCAAGGTCGGCGTCCACCGTCACCAGCAGGTCGGCGGGGAGACACTCAATCTCCAGCTCGGCGATGCCGCGCACCAGCACGCCGGAAAGCGAACTCACCGCGTAGGACGAGCCGACGAGACGGATAGGGACGCGCACGCGGATCGGGCGCGCCATATTCACCGCGTAAAAATCGACGTGCAGAAAATGGCCTTTGATTGAGTGCCGCTGGAGGTCCTGCAGCAGCACCTTGTGCATCTTCCCCTCCACGCTCAAGTCGAGCAGCTGCGCGCCGTGAACGCGGCGGATGAGGCGCGAGGCCTCGCGCGCGTCCAGCTCAATCGGCAGCGGCTCGACGCCCGGCCCGTACAGCACGGCCGGCAGTTTCCCGGCGCGGCGCAATTGCCCCACCTGCTTGCCGGTGACCGTGCGCCGGGTTGCAACTAACGTAATGGCTTCCATCCTTTGTTCTTCTCCCGGAGCGCCTCTCCTCTATCAGACCCTAAGGGTCTTGGAGACCCTTAGGGTCTGGGCGGAACTTATCCTTGGACAAGCCCTAGAGTACCTTCGCTCCACTCATTGCAGGGCAAGTTGGAAACTTGCCCTACGGCTTATTTGCGGCGGCGCAACAGGCCGCCGACGATCAACATCAATCCCACCGCGAGGCCCGCCGCAATCCCGGCGAGCGCGGCCCCGCGCGTGTCCAGCACCGTCTCCACGTTCCCATGCACCTCGCGGGCGAGCAGAACAGCCACGCGCGAGTTCGACAACTCGGCGTGCTGGGAGATCACAACGCCATTGCCCGAGTCGGCAATGTTCGCCATCTCCGCATACACCACGCCGACGCCGCCTTCCCGGACATTCAACGATTGCGTCCGGGCCAGCCCCACGCCGCCCTGCCGAATGGCCACGGCCTCGGCCTCGACCCAATTCGCCCCGCCCTGCTCCACCGTCACGTCCTGCGCGTACACGCGGTTCACGCCGCCCTGGCTGATGTTCACCACCTCGGCCCTGACTTCGTCCGCTGCGCCTTGCGAAATGTGCGCCGTCCGGGGAGGTTGGGTCTCCGTCGGCCCGGCCGGGGTTTCAGGGGGTGGGGATGATTGTGCTTCAGGCATGGATGGCCTCCAAGAAAAAGGGGCTGGTCCACGTTCACGGGACAGCCCCGGGTCGAACGGCGCAAATCTTACCCGATATTGGGGGAGGCGTCAACATTTGACGCTCCCCTGCCCCGGTTTATAATCATCGTAACTACTCGAACCCGAGTGGTGGAGAACGCTGATTCCGCTGAAGAGACGCTGATGGCGCTGATTTTCTCTTTTGAATCATCAGCGAAAATCAGCCTGATCAGCGTCGTCGGCGTTCAAAAGAATGACGGGTTGAACAGTTACTCATCATTAAGAGGAGCTCTATGACGACGACCTACACCTTAGTCCTGCTCCGCCACGGGCAGAGCACCTGGAATCTCGAAAACCGCTTTACCGGCTGGACGGACGTGGACCTGACCGAGCAGGGCCGGACGGAGGCGCGCACCTCTGGAAGACTTTTGCGCGAGGGCGGCTACACGTTCGACGTGGCCTATACCTCGGTGCTCAAGCGCGCGATCAAAACGCTGTGGATCGTGCTGGAAGAGATGGAACTGGAATGGATTCCGGTGATCCGCGCCTGGCAGTTGAACGAGCGGCACTACGGCGCGCTGCAGGGCCTCAACAAAGCGGAGATGGCCGCGCAGTACGGCGAGGCGCAGGTGAAACTCTGGCGGCGCAGTTACGACGTTCCCCCGCCGCCGCTCGAACCGGACGACCCGCGCCACCCGCGCTTTGATCGGCGCTACGCTTCCCTCGCCGCCGACGAACTGCCACGCTGCGAGGCGCTGAAAGACACCGTCGCGCGGATGCTCCCTTACTGGCACAGCACCCTCGCGCCGGTCGTGAGATCCGGCCAGCGCGTGCTCGTCTCGGCGCACGGCAACAGCCTGCGCGCGCTCGTGAAGTACCTGGATAACATCTCCGACGAAGCCATCCCCGAACTGAACATCCCCACCGGCATCCCGCTGGTTTACGAACTCGACGCCGATCTAAAACCACTCAAGAGTTATTACCTCGGCGACGAGGAAATGGTGAAGAAAGCGGCGGAGGCCGTGGCGGCGCAGGGGAAGGC
>DAOTXG010000291.1:0-3494 GCA_034435515.1 Anaerolineales bacterium | reverse complement strand
CGAGTGCTCGCTGCAGCGCCGCCACCAGAAAGTGCTGGAAGAAGCGCCGTCGGTCTTCATCGCCGACGACCACGACCTGCGCCGCCGCATGGGCGAGATGGCCTGCAAAGCCGCCGCCGCCGTCGGCTACGTCAACGCCGGGACGATTGAATGCCTGGTGGACAAAGACAAGAACTTCTACTTCATGGAAATGAACACGCGCCTGCAGGTCGAGCACCCGGTCACCGAACTGGTTACGGGCGTGGACATCGTCAAG
Source organism: Anaerolineales bacterium (assembly GCA_034435515.1). Classification (GTDB taxonomy): domain Bacteria; phylum Chloroflexota; class Anaerolineae; order Anaerolineales; family UBA6663; genus DATDRS01. The sequence continues at coordinate 3,238 of DAOTXG010000291.1, read as the reverse complement.
GAGCAGATCCGCATCGCGCGCGGGCGCAAACTGCGCTACCGGCAAGAGGACATCGTGCTGAACGGCGCGGCGATCGAATGCCGCATCAACGCCGAAGACCCGCACAACAACTTCCTGCCCTCCACCGGGCGCATCGTCCTCAGCCACCTGCCGACCGGCCCCGGCGTGCGCGTGGACACGGGCGTGTACGCCGGCTTCGAGATCACCCCCTACTACGACTCGCTGATCTCCAAACTCATCTGTTGGGGCGAGACGCGCGGCGAAGCCATTCTGCGGATGCGGCGGGCGCTGGAGGAATATCGCATTCTGGGCGTGAAGACGAATATCCCGTTCCACCAATCCATCATGGACTCGCACCGTTTCATCGCCGGGAACTTCGACACGCGCTTTATCGAGGAGCGCTTCAGCCTGAGCGAAGCCGAAGAGGGCAAGGCAACGCGCCCGGAGATCGCCGCGATCTTCGCCACGCTGGTCGCGCACCGCGAGACCCGGCACGCGGCGCAAGTCGTCCAGCGCGGCGCGCGCGACACCAGCAACTGGAAGTGGGTCGGGCGCTACGAGCGGATGCACCGGTAAGCCCCCATCGTGAGCGACGCCTTCCCCAATGATGACGCCGCCTGCGCGTCGCCTCTGGCTCTCCCTCGTCGTGCTCGCCAGCGCCGCGCTGCTCCGTTTGTGGCGCCTGGATCAGGCGCCGCCCGGCTTTCACGTTGACGAAGCCTTTCACTTGTTGAACGCGCAGAAGATCGTCCGGGGCGAAGAGTTTCCGGTGTACCTCACCGGCAACTACGGCAACGAACCGCTCTTTGCCTATCTCTCGGCCTTGACGCTCCAACTGGTCAGCCCGGTCACCTGGGCCGGGCGGCTGGCCTCGGCCTGGGCCGGCCTGGTGAGCGTCGCCCTCACCATCCGGGCGGGGGAGGCAATGTTTCCTCGCCGTCGGGTCGGGATACTGGCGGGGTTGATCCTGGCCACGCTCTACTCCCATCTCCATTTCAGCCGCTATGGTTCACAGCCCATCCTCACGTCCCTGGCGGCAGCGGGGACAATGGCCGCCTTCTGGCGCGGCGCTCGGACCGGCAGCCCCTGGGCCTATGCTCTGACAGGACTCTGCCTCGGCCTGGGTCTCACGGCTTATTTGGCCTTCCGCCTGTTTCCGCTCGCGCCGCTGTTTTCAGGTTTGGTTCTGCTCTATGCCCGACCGAAGAAGCGGCGCACACTGTTCCAGGGTGGGTTGTTGGCAACCGGCGTCGCTCTGGCGGTCTACGCCCCGCTGGGCTTGTTTTTCATTCAACATCCGGTGTGGTTTTTTAACCGCTTTGGCCTGACGACCGAAGCGACCCTGGGCGCGGTTAATCAAGGCCCGGTCTTGCTGACCAATGCGTTGAAAACGGTCGGCGGCCTGTTCCTCGAAGGCGACGTGGACGGGCGATACAATCTCCCGGCCCGGCCCGCGCTGGACGCGATTCAAAGCCTATTGTTTGCTGCCGGCCTCGTCCAGGACTTGAGACGCTGGCGGCAGCCGGAGGCCTGGGCGCTCCTGGCCTGGCTCGGCGTGGGTCTGCTGCCCTCGGCGCTCACCGAAGACGCGCCCCAGTTTGGCCGGACGACGATGGTCACTCCGGCGCTGGCGTTGATTGCGGCCCTGGGTGTGCTTACACTATGGCAATTCACCCGGCGGCGTATTTCTCGCGCGCTACTCGTCGCCGGTCTGGCGCTATCTGCTACGCTGACGATACGCGATTACTTTGGACGTTATGCGTCTGCACCAGACACCTTCATGACGATGAACGGCGACGAACTGGCGCTGGCGCACGCGCTGCGCGCTGCGCCGGACGGCGCGCAGCTCTACGCCACGCCCTTGCAGCGCGACTACTATCTCGCCTACGTGGATTTGGAAAAGGAAGCGCCCTTCCGCACGGAAACGCTGGGGAACATTGACCGGGGTTATTGGTCCATCGAGTATCTCATTGGCCCGGCGGCGTACCAGCGGTTTGGCGCTTTCAACGGACGGGAATGTCTGATCTTGCCCGCGCGCACGACAGCCCTCACGGTCTACGCCGTGCTGTCGGAGCGCGATGTGGAGGCGCTGCCCACGCTGGAGGCCGCCTTCCCGGGCGGTGTGCGCGCTGTGTTCGGCACGCGCACGCGCGCCGATGACCTGCGTGTAGAGACCTACTTCATCCCGGCCGGCCGCGCCGCGCAGATCAAGCCCGCCGCGCAACTTCGCGCGGATTTCGGCGGAATCGTCGAGTTAGCCGGGTTCACGCTCGACGCCGCGCGACTTAAGCAGGACGAGAGGCTCTCGTTTTCCGTCGTGTGGAATGTGAAAGCCCGCCCGCCGGCGCCGTACAAGAATTTTGTGCACCTGCTGGGACCGCCCGGAACTGACGGCTCGCCTATCCTCGGCGCGCAGCGCGACGCCGAACCCTGCCTGAACTCTTATCCCACCTGGCAATGGACGCCCGGCGAGTTGGTGATTGAGCGCTATTCCCTCTGGATTTCGGCTGACGCACCTGCCGGGGCTTACCGCCTGCACACGGGATGGTATGATGCCCGCGAGGGCGGCGCGCGCCTGCCGGCCGTTGACGCTCACGGCCAACCGCTGGGCGATTCAGTCTCGCTCGGAACGATTCAGATCATCCAACCTTGAAACGCAGGCGCCAGAGACTACTGAATTGGGAATACGTGTGGGTTACGCTGGGGCTGGCCGGGCTGAGCCTGGTTTTTCTCGGCGACTTCCTCCGCCCGCCGGCCGGCGAATACCTGGGCGGCGGCGACGTGATCAGCTTTTCCCTGCAGGGATTGCGCCTGGCGCAAAGCGAAGTGCGCGCCGGGCGGCTGCCCCTCTGGAATCCTTATCTGGCAAGCGGGCTGCCCCTGTGGGCCAACCCGGAATACGGCTTGTTGTATTTGCCGAACTGGATCATGCTGGTCGCGCCCATCCACCTCGGCCTGAGCTGGGTAGCGGCCTTTCATCTGTTTTGGGCCGGGCTGGGCCTGTACGCTTGGTGCCGGTTACACCGCCTCGGCAGTGGCGGCGCCCTGGTTGGGGCGCTGACCTTTTCGTACTGCGGCTTTGTCGTGGTGCGCATTGCGGAGGGGAGTCCCAATCTGATTGCCACGCTGACGTGGCTGCCGTGGGTGATGGCTGCGGTTGAGAACAGTCTCCGCAAACACACGCTCAAGTCGGCGATGCTCGCCGGGCTGCCCCTGGCGATGGCCGTCTACGCCGGAC
>DAOTXG010000290.1:0-19790 GCA_034435515.1 Anaerolineales bacterium | reverse complement strand
GGGTAAGCAGTAATTGGTAAGTGGCGGGGAAAATGAACCCGCCGGGTCGAGAGAGACTCGACTCAGCGGGAGCGCCTGTTATGGGAATGATAACCCATTGGGCGGCAGAAAGCAACTATAACCTTATTTTGCTCACCCATCCTAAAGCAAGTACGTGTTTGTCAAAATGAGCCGCGCTCCTTACTTTGATTTGCCGGAAGATATGGATCGGACTCCAATCCCCGATGCAACTCCGCAAATCGTCCTGGAATATCAGAGCGACGATGAACAGGCCATGCTGGCTCGCCTTCGGTATAATCGGCTGGTGGATACTTTTACCGGCCTGACTGCCTATGAATTGCAAGGCCATTTTAGAACAACGATTGCAGGGTTGGGCCAGGTGGAGATTGACGACCTTTACCTGGGGGTGAACGAGGATGGTGAGTGGTCGGTGATGCCCATCGAAGCCAAGGTGGGCGAGGAACTGTTGGGAGTTGTCCAAATCCGTGCTTTAACTCTGTTTGCTCAAGCGCGTTTCCCTGAATTGCGCGCCCGGCCAATAGGCGTCAAAAGCCTTGTAGATGGGACCCTGCTCTTCGTGGAGTTTAATGACGAGACCGAATTTGAGACAATCGCACCGCGGCGTTACAAACGCTATGAGCTAATACGAAGGGTTTAGCGAAATGACAGCCCTGCGAACGATTGCCGACGTTCAGCGCCTGGATGACAACTGTGTTCACAGTTGGTATCGGTTTGTCCTGGCGTTTTCGGACCAACTCGTAACCAGTATGCTCGCCAAATTTCAAATTGAGTTGGGAGCAACAGTTCTGGATCCTTTTGTCGGCACTGGCACGACGTTGGTTGAGTGCCAAAAGTCAGGCATCAATGGCATTGGCCTGGATGCCAACCTCCTGACGGCCTTCGTCAGCCGGGTCAAGACGAACTGGCAGATTGACTTGCCCGCTTTTCGCCGCAAGCGGCGGGCGCTGTTGCGGCGGCTGCGAAATGAACTGGCGGCTGAAGAAAGTCCGGCGCAGTTGTCCTTCGCCGATTTGGAAATTGGCGAAGCGTTGGCTGCCTACGAGGCGCGACATCGGACCAGTCATCCAGAAATAATGGCGCTCATCCCTAAAGGCGCTATTCACCCTCGCCTGTTGGAGAAAGCGTTGATTTTGCGTGACGCCGTCTTGGAGGAAGAGGACGCTTCGATCAGGGATTTGTTCCTGCTGGCGCTGGCGGCCGTCACGGTTGAAGATATTTCTAATCTTAGCTTCGGCCCAGAGGTGTACGTCTCCAAACAACGGCAAGAGGCGGATGTCCATGGTTTATTCGCGAACCGGTTGCAGAAGATTGAATCCGATTTGGAAGCCGTGCAGGCCCTTCCGCGAACGGGACATTCGCAGGTTTACCACGCCGACGCGCGCGGCCTGTCTGAATTTGTGAAGACGCCCGTTGACGGCGTGATCACCTCCCCGCCCTATCCCAACGAAAAGGACTACACGCGCATTACGCGGCTCGAAATGGCGTTGCTCGGATTTATCCGCAATAAGAAGGATTTGCGCGCATTAAAAAACGGGTTGCTCCGCTCCAATACTCGAAATGTTTTTGTGAAGGACGACGACGCTCAGTATGTTCGCGATATTCCTTCCATTGTCGGCCTGGCCCAAGAGATTGAGCGACGCCGGGCGGCCAAGGGCGCGAACTCTGGCTTTGAAAAGCTTTATCCCCGCGTCGTCCTGGAGTACTTTGGCGGGATGTATCGCGTGCTGGGTGAGTTGGAGAAGGTCATGCGGCGCGGGGCCAAGGCGGCTATCGTGGTCGGCGATCAGATGAGCTATTTCCGCGTGCCTATTCAGACGGCTGAACTGTTGGCCGAGGTCGTCGCCCAGAAGCAATTAAAGTTCAAGGTTCTCGGAATAGAAGAATGGCGCATGCGCAAGGCCACGGCCACGCGCATGGACATTCGAGAGACCATTCTTCTGTTGAGTCGGAAATAAACTTTCCCTCGGTAACTTACCCAAATCGCCCTGTCACGTAATCCTCAGTGCGTTGGTCTTTGGGCGCGACGAACAGGTCCTGGCCGACGCCGTATTCAACCAGCTGCCCCTGCAGGAAAAACGCGGCGCGGTCGGCGAGGCGCGCGGCTTGCTGGACCGAATGCGGGACGATGACGACCGTGTAATCGCGCTTGATTTCCTGCAGCGAGACTTCCACTTTGGCCGTCGAAATCGGGTCGAGGCCGGAGGTCGGCTCGTCGAGCAGGATGACTTCCGGCTCGAGCGCGATCACGCGGGCCAGGCACAGGCGCTGCTGCTGGCCGCCCGAGAGCGCCGCGGCCGGATCGTCCAGCCGGTCCTTCACCTCGTCCCACAACGCAGCGGCGCGCAGCGACTTCTCCACCGCCAGCTCGAGTTTGCCCGCGTGGCGCACCCCCGCCAGCTCCAGGCCGTAGGTCACGTTCTGGCGGAGGCTCATCGGCAGGGGGATCGGCTGAGCGAAGACCATCCCCACGCGGCGGCGCAGCGAAACCACGTCCACGCCAGGGGCGAGGATGTTCTCCCCGTCGAGGTAAATCTTCCCGACCACCCGCACGCCGTCCACCAGGTCGTTGAGGCGGTTCAGCGCGCGGAGCAGGGTGCTCTTGCCGCCGCCCGCCGGGCCGAACAGCACGGTCATCTCGTTGGCGTGAATCTCGAGCGAGATGTCCCGCAGGGACTCGGTGCCGTCGTCGTATTGGACGGAGAGATGTTCGATGACGATTTTGGGTTGGTTCACCGCTATCTCCCACGAGCCAGACGCCGGGCGTCTGAACCCTTTACCACTGCCTCCGGGCGCGGGCGCGCGAGCGGATGACGGTCGCGATCAGCATCATGGAGAGGACGAAGACCAGCAGCACCAGCGCCGTGCCATATTGAATCTGGATCGGCATCCCCGGCACTTGCGTGGAGATGACGAACAGGTGGTAGGGCAGGGCCATCGTCGCGTCAAAGGGCGAGCCGGGCAGGCGGGGCAGGAAGAAGGCGGCGGCGGTGAAGAGGATGGGCGCGGTCTCGCCCGCCGCGCGTTCCAACCCCAGGATCACGCCGGTGAGGATGCCGGGCAGCGCCTGCGGCAGGACGACGCGCCAGATGGTCTGCCATTTGGTCCCGCCCAGGCTGACGCTGACGACGCGGAAGCTCTGCGGCACGGCGCGCAGGGCTTCTTCGGCGGTGGAGATGATGACCGGCAGGGTCATGATCGAGAGCGTCAGGCAGCCGGCGACAATCGAGGTGCCAAACCGGAGGAAAAGGACGAACAGGCCGAGGCCGAACAACCCGTACACCACCGACGGGATGCCGGCGAGATTAATGATGGCGATGCGGATCGAACGCGTGAGCCGGTTGTCTTTGGCGTACTCGGCCAGGTAGATGGCGGCCGCCACGCCCAGCGGCACGGCGACGAAGCCCGTGCCGAGCGTGAGGTACACCGTGCCGACGATGGCCGGCCAGATGCCGCCTGCCCGCATCCCGTCGCGCGGCAGGCCGGAGAGGAACTCCCACGAAATCGCCGGCAGGCCCTGCCACCCGATGTAGCCCACGACGAGCACGATGGGCGCGACCGTGGCGACGGCGGTGAGGGTGATGAGAGTGAAAACGAGGCGCTGGATTAACTGGCGGGACATGGTTGGGTGACTGTAATGAGTAATTGGTAATTGAGGGAGTCCAATTACCAATTACGGATTACTAATGACCAATTAGGATAGCAGCCGCTCGGCCCGTCTGCGCTGCTGGAATACAACCGCGCTGGCGGTGAGGTTGACGACAAACGAAATCAGGAACAGGACGATGCCGATGGTGAACAGCACGTGGTAATGCGTGCTGCCATTGGCGACCTCGCCCTTCTCGGCGGCGATGGTGGCCGTCATGGTGCGGACGGGCAGGAAGAGCGAGCGGAGCGTCGTCGGCAGGCGGGCGGCGTTGCCGGTCACCATCATCACGGTCATCGTTTCGCCAATCGCCCGTCCGACGCCGAGCATGACGGCGGTGAGCACGCCCGAGCGCGCGGCGGGCAGGGTGACGCGCCAGATGGTCTGCCATTTCGTCGCGCCCAGCGCGAGCGCGGCGTCGCGGTAACTCTTGGGCACGGCGTCGAGCGCGTCTTCGGCCACGGACACGAGCGTCGGGATCGCCATCCCGGCGAGCAGCACCGAGCCAGTGAAGGCGGTGAGGCCGGTAGGAGTGTTTAACGTGAGGCGGACGACGGGCGCGACGACGATCATCCCCAGAAAGCCGAGCACTACCGAGGGCAGACCGCCCAGCACCTCGACCAACGGCTTGAGCACCTCGCGCGCCCAACGCGGCGCGATCTCGGCGATGAAGATGGCCGTGGCCAGCCCGAAGGGCACGGCGATGAGCGCGGCGCCCAGCGTGACGACGAGCGATCCGCCGACGAGCGGCAGGAGGCCGTAGTGAGACTCAATCGGGTACCAGCGCGCGCCTAAGAGGTCGCCGGGCGGCACTTCGACGAAGACGGGCAGGCCCTCGCGCAGCAGGAAGACGAAAATGAGCGCGACGAACAGGATGGCCGAGTAGCCTGTGGCGCGAATCAGCGATTCGCCGACCAGTTCGAGCCAGTTTCTGTTTGGTTTCATGGTTCCCTACCTGACCGGCACGAAGCCCAGTTGCGCCACGATCTGCTGCGCTTCGACGCTAAACACCCAATCGAGATACGCCTTCACTACGCCCGTCGGCTCGCCGTGCGTATACATATACAAATCCCGCGCGATAGGATACGACTTGTCATTCACCGTCTCTATCGTCGGTAAGACGTACGGCTGACCTTCCCCGGCGGAGACGGCAATCGTCTTCATGTCCGGCGTCACGTAACCCAGCCCGTCGTAGCCGATGGCGTTCGGGTTCTGCCGCACTTCCGCGCCGATGCCTTCGGAACTCGGCATGAGCAGCGTATCCGGCGAGAACAGCGTCTTATCCCTGGCGTTCCCCAGCCGCAGGACGTTCTCCAGAAAATAAACGTGCGTGCCGGAGTTGGTCTCGCGCGAGAGCAGGACGATGGGGCGGTCCTCGCCGCCGACCTCGCGCCAGTTGACGACCTGGCCGCTGTAAATGGCCGAGAGCTGCTGGAGCGTCAACTGCTGGACGGGGTTCTCCGGGTGGACGATGACGGCGATCGCGTCGCGGGCGACCACGAATTCCACCGGATCGATTCCATTCGCCTGCGCGTTCTCCCGTTCTTCTTCCTTGATCGCGCGCGAGGCGTTGGCGATATCCACCGTCCCATTGATGAGCGCAGCGATGCCTGTGCCCGACCCGCCGCCGGTGACCGACAGGCGCACGTCCGGGCGCGCGCCGCCATACGCCTCCGCCCAGGCGAGCGCGAGGTTCACCATGGTGTCCGAGCCTTTATTTTCGATGGTGGCCTGGGGGGGGGAAATAGCGGTGGAAGCGGAAGGGGAAGAACAGGCGGTAAAGAGAACGGCGGCGAGGAAGGCGAGGCAGCAGCCAGTCCGGAGAGAGGGCATCGGGGGGGATTATATCAAATTGCAACTTTCCGCTCCGGAGAATTGCGGTACAATCTGCCCAACATGCCTAAAATATCGGTGGAACACCTCGACTTTTACTATGGCCCTAAACGGACGCTCGCCGACGTTTCCATGGAAATCGCCGAGCGCGAGATCACCGCGCTCATCGGGCCGTCGGGCTGTGGCAAGTCCACCTTTCTCCGCTGCCTGAATCGCATGAATGACACCATCCCGGCGACGCGCGTGGCCGGGACGATTGCCCTCGACGGGCAGGATATCTACGCGCAGGAGGTGGACGTGGTCAACCTGCGGCGCCGGGTCGGGATGGTCTTTCAGCGGCCCAACCCCTTTCCACAATCGGTGTTCGACAACGTGGCCTTTGGCCCGCGCGTGTTGGGCCTGACCCAGAATTTGGACGAGCGCGTCGAGCAGTCCCTGCGCGGGGCGGCGCTCTGGGAGGAGGTGAAGGATCGCCTGCGCCAGTCGGCGCTCGGCTTGTCGCTGGGCCAGCAGCAGCGGCTGTGCATTGCCCGCGTGCTGGCGGTGGAGCCGGAGGTGATCCTGATGGACGAGCCGTGCTCGGCGCTCGACCCGCTGGCCACGCTGAAGATTGAAGAGCTGATGCGGGAGCTCAGGCAACGCTACACGATCGTCATCGTCACGCACAACATGCAGCAGGCCGCGCGCGTCTCCGACCGTACGGGCCTGTTCTGGCTGGGCGAGCTGGTGGAGTTCGACGCCACCGAAAAGATTTTTACCCGCCCGGCTCAGGCCGTGACGGAAAACTATATTACCGGCCGGTTCGGATGAAAACCGTGTTGTTTCTCTGCAAAGGACGGCGACCTCATGACTACTTCTGTGCGTTCCGTGTTTGATCAAAAGTTCACGGCGATTCGCGACAATCTGTTGCGGATGGACCAACTGCTCGACGCGGCGATTGACCGCTCGCTGGCGGCCCTGAAAAATCAGGACGTGGACCTGGCCCGGCAGGTGATCGCCGACGATACGACGATCAACGAGCTGCGCTTCACCGTCGAAGAAGAATGCCTGGCCCTCATCGCCACCCAGCAGCCGGCCGCCTCCGACCTGCGCGCGGTGATTGCGGCGATGAATCTGGTGAATGATATGGAGCGGATGGCCGACCACGCCACCGGCATCGCCAAGACGGTGATCCGCATGGGGAGCGAGCCATTGCTCAAGCCGCTGGTGGACATCCCGCGCATGGCCGACTTCGCGCGCGACATGCTCCGCCGCAGCATTGACGCCTTTCTGGCCCGCGACGTGGAGGCCGCCCGCGCGATTGCCAGCCAGGACGACGAGCTGGACCACCTGTACAAGGCCGTGTTCGACGAACTGCTGCAGATCATGATTAAGGATCCGGCGACGGTGACCCGCGCCACCTACCTGCTCTGGTGCGCGCACAACATCGAGCGCATCGGCGACCGCGTGACCAACATCGCCGAGCGGGTTATCTTCATGACGACCGGGACGATGCAGGAGCTGAACGTTTAGCCAGGCCCCGTCACATAGGATATTACTCTGCAACATCGACGCGGTCTGCGAAGAGATTGTGGGACAAGTTTCAAACTGGTCCTACGTTTGGTTGCGGCTTAGCCGCGCTATGAAAAACCCGCCGAAGCGGGTACAATGACGAGGGCTGAACGGAGGTGACCGTATGACAACCACGCTCGACGTGACTTCGGCAGCAGCTCCCGCGCAGCACCTGGAGTTCCCCGACTCGGATGGAAAGCCTATGGGCGAAACGGGTATTCACGTCATACAGAGTCTTGATCTGTTGGCTGCGCTCCGCTGGTATTTCAGGAAGCGCACGGACGTTTATGTCGGGGCCAATATGTTCATTTACTTCGACCCCACCGACCCGACGATGAATTTCTGCCCCGATGTGTTCGTGATTTTAGGCGCGAAACCCGGCGGCGAGCGCCGTTCCTGGAAGACCTGGGAAGAAGGGAAAGCGCCCGATGTGATCATCGAGATCACGTCGAAGAGTACCCGACGGGTGGACACCTTCGAGAAAAAGGCGTTGTATGAAGAGTTGGGTGTGCGGGAATACTTCCTGTTCGACCCGTTGAACGAATACTTGCGCCCCCCCCTGCAGGGCTATCGCTATGCCGCGGGCAAGGTCTTGCACCTGACGGGCGATGTGCTGAGGAGCGACATGCTGGCCGTGGAGTTGCGCGTGAAGGACGATGGGTTATTGCACCTGTTTGACCCGCGAACCAGCCAATGGCTTTGGACCCCCGCAGAATTGGGGGAGCACGCTGAAGAGGAAGCCGCCCGCGCTGAAGGAGAACGCGCCCGCGCTGAAGAGGAAGCCGCCCACGCTGAAGAAGAACGCGCCCGCGCTGAAGAAGAACGCGCCCGCGCCGAGGCCGCTGAAGCTGAAAATGCCCGTTTGCGCGAGGAACTGACCCGTCTTAGAGGTGAGCGGAAGTAATGCAACCGCCGACACCTGACAGGTGTGCGCACACCTGTCAGGTGTCGGCGCAAACCGAAACGGACTTCGCCCTAGAACAGGCTGAGCTGCTGGTTTTCCGGCGCCTCTGGCGGGGCGGGGGGCGCCTGTTCGGCGGCGGCGATCAGCTCCGGCAGCTTCTTGAAGTCCTCGATCACCGATTGTTTCAACGACGGCTGGTGCAGCGCGGCGGCGGGGTGGAACATCGCCACGACCAGCCGCCCCTCGACCTGGCGCGCCTGCCCGTGAATGGCCGAAATCTTGGCGTTGGGGAAGAAGCGGTACATCGAGTACCGCCCCAGCGTGACAATGACCCTGGGGTTGATGGCGCGGATCTGCCGGTCGAGATAATCCGCGCAGGCTTCCAGTTCGTCCGGCTCCGGGTCGCGGTTGCCGGGGGGGCGGCACTTCACCACGTTCCCGATGAACACTTGCTCGCGTTTCAGGCCGATGGACTCCAGGAGTTCCTCCAGAAACCGGCCGGCTGCGCCGACGAACGGGCGGCCCTGCTGGTCTTCGTGAAAACCCGGCCCCTCGCCGATGAACATGATCGGCGCGTTCGCCGGTCCCTCCCCTGGCACGGCCTTCTTGCGCCCGGCGTGAAGTTTGCACCGGGTGCAGGCGTTGACCTCGGCGGCGATGACTTTCAACTCATTTTCGGCGGACATGGCTTCACCCTCGTCGAGTGCTAAGTCTGTTCGAATAAGTGCTTGTTCTCCAGAACCCAATTCCACAGCCGCTGCAGCCCTTCTTCCGGCATGACTCTGGGCTCCCAGCCGAAGTCGGCTTTGGCTTTGGAGATGTCGCTCAGGTACACCTTCTGGTCGCCGGGGCGCCAGTCGCTGTAACTGACGGTCAGGCTGCGTCCGGCCAGTTTTTCCAGCAGCAGCCGGGTCTCCGTCCACACCGACAGGCTGCGCGCCCCGCCCCCGCCGATGTTGTAGATCTGTCCGGCCGTGCGCTCGATGTTCTGCATGGCCCGCTCAAAGGCCTGCGCCAGGTCGTCAATATACAGCAGGTCGCGCACCTGCTTGCCGTCGCCGTAGATGGTGAACGGCTTGCCGAGGGCCGTGCAAATGACAAAGTACGCGAGCCAGCCCTGATCCTCGACGCCGAACTGGCGCGGCCCGTAGATCGCGCTCTGGCGGAACACCACCGTGGGCAGGCCGTAGATGCGATGATAATCGCGGGTATATTGGTCGCCAGATCCTTTTGAGGCCCCGTAGGGGGAATGGAAATCCAGCGGCCACGTCTCCGGCACGCCGTCCGGGAGGTCGGCAAAGCCATAGCGCTGCCCGAGGTCGACGATCCGGGCCTCTTCCATTCCGCCGTACACCTTGTTGGTCGAGGTGTAGATGAAGATGGGGTTCGTCCCGGCGGCGCGCGCGGCCTCCAGCGTGTTGAACGTCCCCAGCGCGTTATTTTCAAAGTCGTGGCGGGGGTCCAGGACTGAGGTGGTCACGGTCACCTGGCCCGCGAGGTGAAAGAGGGCTTCCTGGCCTTGCGCGGCCCGCGCGGTAGCCTCCGCGTCCCGCACGTCGCCGCGGATCACCGCGAAACTGTCGCCGTGGATCTGGCGCAGCCAGGCCAGGTTGGCCTCCGCCCCTCGCCGTGAAAAATTGTCGAAGAGGGTGACCGTGTGCCCGACGCGCACAAAGTAAGCGGTCAGATTGCAGCCGATAAACCCGGCGCCGCCTGTAATGAGAATCTTCATACCATCTCCTGTTCTTGTAAGGCTGTGTATTTTTCGCGGATGCGTTGGCGATAAGCCTCGCCCAGACGCACTGTCATCAGCAGGGCGTCTTCCTTGTTGTCCCGGTAATACTGTTTGCGCCGTCCAACCACCTCGAACGCATATTTGCGGTACAGGCGCTGCGCGACGTGATTGCTCATCCGCACTTCCAGCGTCGCCAGAATGGCGCCGCGCTCGATAGCGTCGTGGAGCAGGGCGACCAGCAGCTGCTCTCCCAGCCCCTGCCCGCGCCAGGCGGGATGGACGGCCAGCGTGCCGATGTGCGCCTCGTCCACTATCAGCCAGAAACCCGCGTAGCCAATCACTTTGCGTTTCGGCGGCTGAAAACCCGACAGCCAGGCCAGCCAGTGGGCGCGCGGCGGCGCCGCGTCCCGGTCGACCGCGACGATAAAGTGCGCGGCCCGGTTCTCGACCAGTTCGTATTCGTACGAAGTCGAGCCCCAGGGGATAGGAAAAGACAGCCGGTCAATCTCCGCGACTTGAGTAATGTCCGATTTTTCCATCGGCGCAAAGTCAATCCGACGGAAGCCGGCCGGCGGCTTCATGCCGCGACTCCCTCGGGCCGGCCGCCGTACAGGGGCGTCAGGGTCGTGGGATCGTCAAACCGCTGCTGGCGCAGGCGCTCCCAGCCGATCTCGGCCAGCCAGCCCGCGCGGCGCAACGCCTGCGCCGGGGGGGCGAGCGTCACCCGGCCCGCCAGTTTACGCAGCGCCTCATTCCCGGCTGCGTCAATCTCGCCGCAGACGAAAGTCGGCGTCACAATTTCTGCGGCGAGTGTGATCCAGTCCAGCACGCTGACATCTCCGTCGGCCTCCCAGCGCTGGCCCGACCAGTGGTATCGGGCGGCGGCGACGCGCCCGCGCCCGGCGTGGAGGACGGCGACGGCGCTTTCGGCGCGCGGCGGTTGAGCGCGCATGAGAATCTCGAACGTCGGCACGCCCATCAGCGGCAGGTTGTTCGCCAGCGCCAGCCCTTTAGCCAGTCCCAGCCCGATGCGCAGCCCGGTGTACGATCCCGGCCCCAGCGCCACGGCGAGGCCCTGCAGATGGGCGGGCGAGATGCCGGCGCGTTTCAACAGCAGGGCCGTGTTGGGCGCCAGCTCGACGGTGTGATGCTCGGCGCTGCGCCAGGTGCTCTCGGCGATCACGCTCAGGCCGTCGTGCAGCGCCAGCGAGATAGAGCGGGTGGCCGTGTCAATTGCGAGTAACATGAGCCATGGAGTAACGACTTAAGTCTTACTACCCTACCCTCCAAACGCCGCGCGGCGGAATTCGACGAGCAACTGTTCGTAACGTGCGCCGCGCGCCTCCAGGCGCAGGCCGCGTTTGGTTTCCCCCCCCGGGATCCAGCGCAAGCTCAAATTCAGTCGTTCCGGCGGCAACACTTCCAAGATCCTTTCCGGCCATTCGATCAGCATGATTCCTTCGGCGTCCAACAAATCGGCGAAGCCCAGGGCCAGCGCCTCCTGCCCGGAATTCAAACGGTAACAGTCCAGGTGCCAGAGGCGCAGGCCATCCGCCCGACGGTATTCGTTCACGATCACGAACGTGGGGCTGGTCACCGGATCGAGCGCGCCCCAGCCCTGCGCCACACCGTTGACAACCGTCGTCTTCCCCGAGCCGAGCTCGCCGCTGAGGCAGAGCACGTCGCCGCCCAGCAGGCGTTCGCCCAGGCGCGCGCCGAAGCGCAGTGTCTGCTCGGGTGAGTGGCTCAAAAAGTCGAGGGAGCGTTCGTCGAGGATTGGCACGGCGGCTCCAGCCTCGCAACAGCGCGGGAGGCGAGGCGCATTATACGTCCCGCTCTGGAGGCGAACAAGTCGAGGCGGCCTCACCCCCGCCCTGGCCGTCCCGTCTCCTGACGGGCGAGGCGAAGGGAAGGAGGGCGGCATTTTACGCGAGGCGGGTTAAGTGTTATCATCTGCCCATCTCAACTATGCGTATCCTCATCCTGTCTGATATTCATGCGAACCAGATTGCGCTTGAAGCCGTCCTCGCCGACGCCAGCGGTTACGAGGCCGTTTGGTGCCTGGGCGATCTGGTCGGCTATGGGCCGGACCCGAACGAGTGCGTCGAGCAGGTACGCTCGCTGCCCCAACTGACGTGTCTGGTCGGCAACCACGATAAGGCCGTGGTGGGGGAAGTGGACCTGGACGTTTTCAATTTCGACGCCAGTCTGGCTCTGCGCTGGACGCGGAAGGCCGTCTCGGAGAAGACGCTGGATTACTTGCGCCGCCTGCCGGAGTGGGAGCAATTTGGGGAGTTTACGCTGGTGCACGGCTCGCCACGTGAGCCGGTGTGGGAATACATCCTCGACCGCTTTATCGCGCGGGAGAACTTTCCCTTGTTCAAGACGGCCTACTGCCTGGTGGGCCACACGCACACCCCGGTCATTTACCGGGAGACCTCCCCCTCCGGCGATTGTCTGGAGGAGCCGCCCAGTTACGCCCGGCCCCGCGCGCTCAACGGCCAGCGGTTGATCATCAACCCCGGCAGTGTGGGCCAGCCTCGCGACAGCAATCCCCAGGCCGCCTACGCCCTGTTGGACACCGAGGCGCTGATCTGGGAGCACCGCCGCGTGCCTTATGACGTCCTGGAAACTCAGCGGCGGATGCGGGCGGCGCAGCTCCCTGAGCGGCTGGTCCAACGCCTGGCGCTCGGGTGGTAAACCCTTCCCTGGCTCTCCCCTGTTTGGAAGACAGCGCGCCCGAGCCGGCGCGGAACTTTGTCAGCCCCGGCGGCGTTCATCCTATGAACAACCGGTTAGCAAGGAGAAACCCATGCTCAAGAAACTCTGGCTGCTCGGCCTGGTCGCGGCTCTGACCCTGGCGGCCTGCGCGGCTGCGGCCACCCCCTTGCCTCCAAGCGGCGTGTCTTCCGAGACTGGGGCGGGCGCAGCCGGCGGTTTCGTCGGCGAACCCCCTCAACAACCAGCCGCCACCTTTGCGCCAGCGGAAGCCCAACGCGGCGCGCTGGGCGACGCCGCCAACGCGGTCCAGCCAACCGCCGGCGACCGGCTGGTCGTCCGCAATGCGAACCTGTCGCTGGTGGTGAAAGACCCGGCCGAATCGCTGAACACGATTGCGACGCTGGCCGAGAGCCTGGGCGGGTTCGTGGTCAGTTCCAACATCTATCAGACCTCGCTGGACGCGCAGGGCAACAAGATCATGCAGGCCAATATCTCCATCCGCGTCCCGGCCGATCAATTGCAGTCGGCGCTCGCGCAACTTAAAGAGATGGCCGTTTCGGTCAACAGCGAAAGCACCTCGGGCGAGGACGTGACTGCGCAGTACACCGATCTCGAAAGCCGGCTGCGCAACCTGGAGGCGGCTGAGGCCCAACTCCAGAGGATTATGGACAGCGCGACGAAGACCGAAGATGTCTTGACTGTCTACAACCAATTGATTTACATCCGCGACCAGATCGAGCAGGTGAAGGGGCAGATGCAGTATTACCGCGAGTCGGCGGCGCTGTCGCTCATCACGGTTGACCTGATCCCGGATGCGCTCAGCCGCCCGATCGAGGTCGGCGGCTGGCGGCCGGAGGGCGTGGCGAAGGATGCGCTGGAGGCGCTGGTGCGATCCCTGCAAGGCATCGCCACCGTGGTGATCTGGAGCACGATTTACCTCCTGCCCCTGGGGCTGGTGTGCGGCCTGCCGGTCTTCTTGGGCGCGCGCTTCGCCGTGCGGAGGTTGCGCCGGCCCCGCAGCGCGCCCCCGCCCGCGCCAGCGTCAACGCCAGCCGAAGGCGAAAGCGGGACTCAGTAGATCCAAAATTGAGGAGCAAGCGCCCCCAGGGCTTGTCCTCAGCGAAGTCGAAGGATGCGGCTCGATTCGGCGCGTAGGCGCGCCTCCCTCCTCGGAAAATGGGATCTACTGAGACTCGCCGAGTTAGTCGGCGGCTGACCTCAGCCACTGGCTCAAAATGGCTATGATGAACCTGGGGTTGTAAATGAGATAGCGCCGCCACAGGCGGCGCGGCTCGTGCGCCAGACGGTGAATCCACTCCAGGCCGCTGCGCTGCATCCAGCGCGGCGCTTGCGGCTTGCGGCCCGTTAAGAAATCAAAGGCGGCGCCCACGCCGACGAGCAGGGGCGGCCGGAGCGCCGGGCGGTAGCGCGCCATCCACAAGTCCTGCTTGGGCGACCCCAATCCGACCCACACAATGTGCGCCCCGGAAGCGTTGATCTGTTGAATCATCGCTCCTTCCTCGTCCGGCGTCAGGGGGCGAAAGGGAGGGCAGTCAGCGCCGGCGACCTTTAGCCCGGGAAAGCGCTGCTGCATCTTCGCCGCCAGGTCGTCGGCCACGCCGGGTTCCCCGCCCAGATAGTATTGCGCATACCCCTTCCGGGCCGAGACTTCTGTCAGCGCCAACATCAGGTCCGGGCCGTAGACTCGCCCCACGTGATGCGCGCCAAACCACGCGAGCGCCCACACCACGGCCATGCCGTCGGGAGTCACCCAGTCCGCCCCGTTGAGCGCGGCGCGCACTTCTGGCCGTTCGTGGCCTTGCATCAGCGTATAGGCCGGACAGGTGCTGGCGTAAGTGCGCCGCCCCTGAGCAATCGCCCGATCAAACTCGGCGATGGCGGTTGGGAGATCGAAGGCGCTGACCCGCACGCCGAGGAGCGTCCGGTAGGGAGTTTTATTGCCCAAGGAAGGCACGGTCCGAATCCCGGCGGAAAAAAGGGCCGGGAGAGAAGCGCCATTGCGCTGAAGTGCGATGATACCGGAGGCGGGGTGCCAGGGGCCAGGCGGTGATGGCTAAGAATGCTCGCAAGGGAAGCATCAGCAGGCGCATACGCTCTGGCAAGCGGGTTCCAATCTCGGCATAGTAGCGATCCAGATCGGCGGTCTTCTGCCGGGGTTGGTAGCGGAACACCGCCAGGATGGAGGCCGCGGTCACCAAATCCGCGTGGGCGGCGAAGCGCCGCCACAAATCATAATCCAGCGTAAGATGTCGTTGAGGGTCGAGGCGCGCGCCTGCCCGCTCCCACAGGCCGCGCCGCCAGAACGTCCCCTCCTGGCGGATGAAACCCAGCGCCCGGCCATGCTGCCAGCCGCGCCGGATGAGCGGACGAAAACGCCCCGTGCGCGGGCCGATCTCGGCCAGGCGGCCGGCCGCATCCATGTTCGCGGGGATGCCGGTGAGCCAGGCGATTTCCGGGAAGCGCGCGAAAGCCTCGCCGACCAGCGACAAGGCGCCGGGGTAGAAGACGTCGTCGCTGTTGAGCCAGGTGAGGATGTCGCCCGTGGCGCGCGCGAAACCGGCGTTGAGCGCGGCCGCCTGGCCGCCGTCGGGCTGGCTCTGCCAGTAGGCCAGGCGCGGGGCATACTGTTCGATGATCGCGCGACTCCCGTCGGTGGACCCGCCGTCCATCACGATCAATTCCAGCTGCGGGTAGTTCTGATCCAGCGCCGAGCGCAGCGCTGCCTCGAGATACTCGGCCTGATTGAAGGAAGGCACGACGACGGAGAGGCGCGGGAACGTGAGAGTCGAGGCGGGCATAGGCGATCTGGGCAGTTTGGTGTGCGTCGCCCTCGGCGGCGCTCAGGCCGGCGACAAGGCCCGATAAACCTCCAGCATTTGCCTGGCCGTTTGATCCCAGGAATAGCGTTGAACACGCTCCAGCCCCTGCCGCACCCGCTCGGAGGCTCGCCCTTCTGAGAGCGCGGCATCCAAGGCCCGGCGCAGGTCTTCGGGTTCGGTCGGTTCGAAATAAACCGGGCACGCCTGGGCCACTTCCTGCGTCGAAGGAATACGGGAGGCGACGATGGGGCAGCCGCAGGCCATCGCTTCCAGCAGCGGGATGCCAAAGCCCTCATATAGCGAGGGATAGACAAACGCCGCCGCCTGATTGTAGAGCCGGCACAGGCGGTGGTCGTCCACGCCCGACAGCAAATGCACGCGCTCTGCAAGCCTCAGTTGAGCTAACCGTTGCCGCTCGGCCCGAGACCATGGTTTACCGACGACGACCAGGTCTACCTCTTTCTGTCCCGGCCAGACGCTGTAGGCGCGGAGCAGGCCGGTGAAGTTCTTGTAGTGGTTCCGGTCGCCGACGTAGAGCAGAAAGGGCTTGTTCGTCGGGGTGGCATGAGCCGAGGGGAGATTGTCCAGACGGGTGAACAGAGGCTGATAAGCCAGAGATAGGGTGTGCATCTTGGCCGGGTTAAGCGGGTACCACCGCTGCAGATCCTGTCGGGTTGTGTCGGAAATGCAGATGACCGCATCCGCTGCCAGAATGCAATGGCGTTTCTGCGCGCGGAACCGTTCCTGCGCCGGGCCGCTGAACAACTGCGGGAAATGTTCGTGGATCAGGTCGGCGACGGTAACGACCTTTGGCCCCTCCCAGGGTTCTAACAGCGTGTAGTAGGTTGAGTGCCACACGCGGCCCCTGGCGCCTTTCAGCCAGGCTTGCTGCACCCAGGCGCGCGCCCGCAGGCTGAGGGGCTGCCAGAAGCGCGCCGGCCGGAGCAGGTTGTCCACCGGCAACAGCGCCTGACGCCTGAGGCGGGGATGCGTGGGGGGCGCTTGCCGGAGTTGGCCGGAGATCAACACCACTACTTGAAAGGCCGCCTCCATCTCGCACAGGCGCGGGAAAACCTCGTTGTACAGCCGTGATAACCCGCCGTGCGCCTGGAGCTGATAGATCAGGCCGTCGACGACGATCTCCATCTCAAGATAGCTCAGCTCAGATCACGGCCTGTGATCTGGCGGTAATCGGCGGGGATCAGGGACGGCCTCCGGAAAAGCGCGGCCAGCACGGCGGCGGCTTTCTGGCGCGCAATCAACTTAAACAGAGCGCCGGGCAGCCGCCGCTCGCTGAGGAGATGACAACGGCGGTCATCTGAATACAAATTCAAGCCCAGGCTTTGCGCCATGATCTCCAAGGATTTGCGCGTGTAGAGCGCCACGTGCTGCCCGTGATCCAATCCGTAATACCACCAGGCCCCCGGCGGGGGGATGTGAGGCGGTATCAATTCCGTGCTGAACAGGATATTTTTCGAGAAGCGCAAAAGATGTGCGACATCGGTGAGCGGATGCGTGAAGTGTTCGAAGACTTCAAACGCAGTGACCAACTCATAGCGGCCTGGAATGTCCACTGTCGCCTCGAAGGTCCGGGCGAAAAGGTTGGGGCAGTATTTGTCGAAGCGGTAAAAATCGAAGCCCGCGTCCCGCATCAACCGGACCAACAGGCCGTAGCCGCCGCCATAGTCCAGGAATTTTGCGCGGGGGTCAAAGAAGAGGCAAACCACCGCCTTCGAAATCTTCGCCAGCCGGAGGTTGCGCTGGACCAGGCCAACATCGGAATCGTTGATTGCCTGAGCATAGGCGTCCTCGAGCCAGTAAGGCGTTTCCGTCTGAATGAAGCCGCAACGGCCACATCGAAAATATTGGATGGTGTGCTTCCCAAGCAGGCGGGCCGTCCCGAACGGCAAAGCGGGTTGTGCGCAGATTTTACAGATCATCTTTTCGAGGCGTCTCGCCAGTGGGCGCAGGGCGCCGCTGCGTCAGACGATAAGCGTGAAGCAGCCGCGCCGCCGACGCGCCCGGAGAAAAGGGCGGCCGCTGCCGCCTGAAAAACTCAATTTCCGCGAGACGGATCGTTTGGCACAGGTCTGCATCTTCGGCATGGAAAGCGCAGATGTCGGCGTAGCGTTCTCCGAGGCGTCCCGAATAGAACTGATAGATATCCTCGATCAACGTCCGGGCGCTGAGTTCAGCGGTCAGCAAATAGTCGCCTGTGTTTTCATAGACTAATGCGCTCTGGTATCCGATCTGCTGCAGACTCTCGAAAATTCCGCAACCGTCCTCCTGGTTCCTGGCCCAAAGGTCAGGAGCGTATTCAAAAAAAAGCACGGGTTTTAAGCGGTGAAGAAGGTCAAGTTCGCTCTGCAGGATATGACAATCGAAGCCATCGGTATCCACTTTGATCATTTTCGAGCGAGCAAACAAGGGGTGGGCGGCGAGGATATCCGAGAGGGTTCGGACGGCGACGGTTTCGGGCGAGGTCTCGTCTTCGACCAACCGCGCTGTCCCTTTCTCTGATTCCACCCTGCCTCTCACCCGGCCAATCTCAGAACTCACAAAAGAGTGTTCAAGATGAATGTCGGGCTGCAGCCGGGCCGCATTGACTTGCAAGATCGCGAAAAATCTAGCATCCCCCTCAATGCAGAGTATGGGAAAATGCGCTGTGTTGCGCAACAACACGGCCGTATCGCCAATGTTCGCTCCAATGTCTATGAAGGTCAGATCCGCGTATTTCGCCGCCACTTGGCTGGCGATGCGGGCGACGTTGGAGGCGTAGACAGGGAATTGCTTGCGGTAGAGCGGCAGATCGTGCGACACTGGCAGGACAATCTCGGTCCCCGCGAGATTGTGGCGCACCAGCGGATCGCCGGCCCGCGCCAACAGGCGACGACAGCGGGTCAACGCGTGCAGGACGGCTTTGTTGAAAAGCCCGCTGGAGGGGATGGACAAGGTCGCCTCCAGGACTTTTTGCGAGAGCGCGGAAAGGATTGCGGCTGGCATCTTTTCCTGCCGGCGCGACGGGTGATCGGTTCGCTGGGCCGGGTCAAGTGACGGGCGCCGACCGGCCTTCGGCCATGGTGGACAATAACCGGGGAACTAAAATGATGCAAGGCGCCGCTACAAAAGCGGAATAAGCGATAACCGTCCCCCAAATGACGCCCGGAACCCCGATCCAGCGAGCGAGAAGTATTTTAGCGATCAGGGCGCTGCTGGCCATCACCACGGCGATGATCATTTGAAATTTGACGACGCTGGCCCCGTTGAGGAACATTGCCACCGCATTGCCTAGCGTCTGCATCATCATCCACACCCCTAGCCCCAGCAAGAGCAGGAATGACGGCGTCACTTTGGGCCCAACCCACAGCGTGACGAGCGGCGCGCCGAAGATGACCAGGAGCAGCGCCGGTAAACCAGTCAGGAGGGCAGACAGCAGAAGCGACCGGCCCAGGGTGCGTTTGACCCAGGCGATGTCTCGGCGGGCAATGGCTTCACCATAGGCCGGCCAGAGCGGATTGAGCATCATCAACAGAATGGCTGGGATGATGTTGAATAGTTGGGCGGGGATGGAATACTGGGTGACGGCCTCAGGTCCCAATACCTGGGCTGCCACCAAGTTGTCGGAGGCAAAGGCCAGCGCAACGGTCAGCTGCAAGATGAAAAAGAGCAGGCCGAGCCGAAGTATTTTTTTTACTGCCTCAGCCGTCACGTGGCCCCAGCGGGGCCGCAACCAGGGCCGGGTGAAGCTAAACAAGATAAGGCTGTTGAGCAAGGCGGTCAGCGTCAGCCCGCCAGTTCTCGCCAGGACCAGCCAGGGCAACCCGGCTCTCAGGTATGTCCCTAGTAAAACACCCACCAGCCCCACCAGGTTCCCCAGCCCCTCCCACAGGCTGTTGCGAAATCCCTCCTGATAACCTAGCTGGACTCGCTGAGAGATGGACAGAGGCAGGCTGATGAGAAAAAGCCCGACGAAGACCGCCATAGCCGGGCCGGCTTCGGCGGTTGCTGCTGGCGAAGAGACGTTAAAGATCCGCGGCCAGGGAATCCAGCGGTAGAGCAGTGTAAAGCCGCTCAGCAGGATGACCGCCAATCCACCCAATGCAAAAAACGTGCTCGATACATAGCGGAGGGCAGCCTCCTGGTCGTCTTTGCCGTGCGCCTCAGACACGGCATTCAATAAACCGTTGCCCATCCCCAAATCTGAAAACGCGAGCAGGATGACGAAGGAATTAACGGTGCTCCACAATCCGTAACGCTCTGTCCCCAGATAGGCTAACACAAAGGGAATGGGGAGGAGGGCGGTCAACACTGAGACGCCGCGCGCTAGGGCAGAGGCGAGCACAGTCAGGAGGATGCGGCGGTGACGCTCTTGAGCACGGCCTTGGGAGGTCGTGCTATCGAACGGCCTCAGCCGCATCACCGAGGCGACTTTCGTGGCTTGAGCAACCAGTATTTCAAACAAACTTGTCTACCGTTTGGCCTGAGAAATGCGAGTTAAGCCTGGGCGCCCTTTTGGCCCTGAGCGGATAGATACCATTCCAC
>DAOTXG010000289.1:0-4892 GCA_034435515.1 Anaerolineales bacterium | reverse complement strand
CGTCTAAGAACAACTTCCCGTTTTCTAGCGCAGGAGCGGTTTTCAACCGCGAGGGTCGCGGCTACAAGCCGCTCCCACGGTTGTGAAAGTGCGGAAGTTATTTTTAGACGGCCCCTTAGGACTCGTCAAGGAATGACTCCGCTCCCGCCGGATTCCCTGGCACTGCCCGCCAGGGCAAGTGTGCAATCCGGCGGCCAGGCGGCTGGACGCTTCGCGCAAATCCAGCCGGAGCAAACTGCGGAGTTATTCTTTTACAAGCCCTTAGAGGCTCTCCAACCGCGAGGGCGCGGTTGGGAACGCCGAAGGCTTGCTGGGGATGCTGTTGCGCGGGGACAGGTGGGTGGGGATGGCGCGCGCGGAAATCGTCGGCCTACAGAAACATCAACACAACGGGGCGAGTGTCTGGCTGACCTGGCGGAAGGCCCTTGATCCAATCAAAATCGGCTTTCATTGTTGCTCGACGGGCGATGGCGGCCGCCTCATTGACATAGGCTTCGGGCGGGCCTCCCTGCAGGACCTCGATGAGCGCCAGGATGACGAGCGCCTGGACTTGCCCAGGCAAGACACCAGCCTCCTGGTACATTCGCAGGGCTTTGATGCACGTCTCCCGGTCGGCCTGGTGCAGCGACTGCTTCGTCGCCGCTATGCCTAATAAGGCGTGGGCATGCTCGACGCGATGCCCGGAGGCGGCGCTGACCCTGGCGACCGCCGCGAACTGGTCTTGCGCGGCGTCGCAGAATTGCGCCAGGCGCAGCGCCTCCGCATAGGCCAGCCTTTCCTGAAGTTGCACAAAGTGGTTGTATTCCGCCTCGGCGGCGGCGCCAATCGCCTGGAACTCCGGCAGCAGGCTGCCGAAATTGGGCGCCGCCTGCTGGCTTTCTTCAGCCAGCCGGGCCGTCAAGGTCCCTACTTGAGCGAACCGGATCATCGGGAAGTCGCTATCCGCCGCAAAGACGTTCATGGCTTCCCGGAAAAGCGCTTGGGCCACGTCCCA
The DNA here is from genome assembly GCA_034435515.1 of Anaerolineales bacterium. GTDB lineage: Bacteria > Chloroflexota > Anaerolineae > Anaerolineales > UBA6663 > DATDRS01. Next base: position 3,898 of record DAOTXG010000289.1, on the reverse strand, counting down.
CTCGCCGCGGTACAAACAGCAGGCGGCAATGGTGCAGTTGAGGTTGGCCGCCATATTGCTGTTGTCAAGCAGCCGGAAAGCCGACAGCCCCGGTTCGACCATCGTCCGCGCCGCGTCAATCTGCCCCGTCTTCCGCTCAAGCTCGGCCAGCCGCCAGACGACGGTCGTCTCCCAATAAGCGTCCCCCAGGCGGCGTGCGAGTTGGCGCGCCCGGTGATATTGTTCTCGCGCCGCGCTGAAACTGCCTTGCATCTCGTGAATATAGCCGGTCGCCCAGTACGTGAGCGCTTGAGCATCGGCGAGCGGCGCGCTGGCTGCCATGTCGCTCGTCCGCTGGAGGTGCGCCAGCGCCTGGTCGTAGCGGCCGGAGGCCGTTTCGATCCGGCCCAGGTTCCAGAGGACCCAGACGAGGTCTGGCTGATTGGCAGGCACTTTTGCCCGCTGAAACAGACTGGCCGCCTCTTCGCAGTGGCGTCGGGCTTCCGCCAGGTCGCCCATAATCCTCAGGCTTTCGGCGCTCAGCCAGTGCGTGTCTGCCAGGAGCGCCAGGTCCTGGCGTGGACGCAGCGCCGAGCGCGCCGCCTCGGCGGCCTGAACGCCTTCGGGATAATGCCCCAGCATCAAATCCGCGTAGGCCAGATCCAGCCACAGTTGGGCCACGAAGGGATCACGGCTGCCTCTCATCAGGCGCAGCGCTGCCAGCGTTTGGTCGCGCCATTCGCGGTAGCGGCCGGCGGCTTTGAGCAGTTCGGCCAGGCTGCGGTAGAGCGCCCTGGCCTGGCTGTCCGACCCGCTTATAAGCGCATCCACAGGGAAATAGAGGGGGAGGACGGCTGTCTGGCTGCGGACGTCGCCGATCGGAAGTTCCACCCCCATTGCCTCCGCTTGCGCCGTCATGTCTTGAAGCAAGGCGACCTGGTTGAGGCCGACTCGATCGGCCAGCCGCTCCACCGAGCCGTCGAAGAAGAGAATGGCCAGGCGCAGGATATTTTGGAAGTCAGGGTCGTTGCGGCCCCGCTCCCAGTAGTTGACGGCCTGCGGGCTGACGCCCAGGCACAACGCCAGTTGGGGAACGGTCATTCCCCGGCGAACGGCCTCCGTGCGCAGCCAACTCCAGTCGCCCTTGCTGCTCATTCTTCACAACAATTGTTGTTGACTGAGGTGCTATGCTAAAGTCAATAAGGGGGAGACTCAGGAAAAACAGCGCCCGCGCCTCGCGCTCGATATTATATCTCAGCACGTCCCGGTCTGCGTCCGCCGTTTGCGGGGCGCAGTCCTGGGGAGGGAGGCAACGTCATGCCCAACCGACAACTGGCGTATCACCCGGTGATGTCGGCGTCACAAGGACATCAAACCGCCTTGCTTGCGCTGGACACAGCGCGGGGGGGCGGTTTTTTGCTTGTCGCCGTCTTGATCCCTCGGCGTCATCCGCTAATCCGCTACCCCATCCGCTGACCGGCCAGATGGATGGCGCTCGCGGAGTCTGTCAGCGGATGCTTCGCATAGCGGATTAGCGGATTGGGCGGCGTCATCCGCTAATCCGCTACCCCATCCGCTGACCAGCCAGCCGGCTGGCGCTCGGGGAGTCTGTCAGCGGATGCTTCGCAGAGCGGAGTAGCGGATCGGGCGGCGTCATCCGCTAATCCGCTACCCCATCCGCTGACCAGCCAGATGGATGGCGCTCGTCGACCGGGGCCGGTCAGCGGATGGCTGCGCCTAGCGGATTAGCGGATAGTTGCCACCCGTCACCTGAGTGCTGACGTGTAAGTGCCAAGTGATTGGGATGTGGCTAAATTGGGTTGATTTCGAGTCGTTCGACTGGATCAATCCACGTCTCCTTGACCACGTGATGTAAACTCCTCGACGGGATATGGGATTGCTGGCGTCAGGAGACACATCCACTTTCGTTTCGCTCTTAATAGGTTTCGAGGAGGTGTTCTGTCAACGAATGGTCAACCGCTTCGCGTAAACGAATGAGCACGCGCGAGAAGTTCGTTTATTCGTTTCAAATTCGTTGACAGGTTTGGCTGACCTCCTTGAAAAATCAATTAAGAGCGTTTCGTTTTTGCGCCAGTCGTTATTTTCAAAATCATTTTCTTAACGGCTATAAAAGGCGGTTCAGATGCACAAGCAGAGACTTCATGTAGTCAATTGGTCACTGGTGACAATGTTCCTGCTTGTCTTACCTCAGTTGTTAGAGGCTCAGGGGGAAGCTCTCAATTCGAATTCTCAATTCTCTGGCCCCATGGTGTTCTCAGATGATTTTTCAACCGATCCCAATTCATCTGGATTATGGGCAGTTCATCGATTTAGTAGTGACACTAACAATGAAGGAGCTTGGGACAGTTCACAAGGAGCATTTTACCTAACCAGGGCAATCCAAAGTAAAGGCGCAGCGGCGTTTGCGAACTACGACTTAATTGTTAGGAATTGGCAGGCTAGTTTTCGATATAGGACGGGCAATGGAGGAGGCGATCCTGGCGGTGGTGGTGCTGATGGCTTCGTCTTCATGTTCTACAAGCATAAGCAAGCCTACGGTCAGCCCCAGGCTGGATCCTGGCTTGGCTTTGAAGTGCTAGATAACGGCTCTACCGTCCCAGTCACTGGCTATGGTATTGAATTCGACACATTCAAGAGCGGATGGGACCCTACATTCTCGAATCACGTAGCCATTATCAAAGATATGGCTTCGAACCATTTATCATTCACGGCTGATGACCGACTAGAAGACAACCTGTGGCATTCAGTCGTGATTGATTTTGATAACGGCTATGTGACTGTAAGCATTGATGGCCGGGTTGTTTTAAGTTATCAAATTGACGTTGTTGATTACACATATGCAGGCATAGGTTTCGGTGCTGCAACAGGGGTACATACTAATGACCACCTCATCGATGACTTTGTGCTCACAACAGAAGAGGATTTCACGATCTCTGGTCGTGTGACTGATGACAATAACAATCCCATCTCGGGTGTGCTGATTTCTGACAGCGCAGGACATACTGCTACTACTAATAGCAGTGGCAATTACACGCTGAGTGGTTTAGCCACCGGCACTTACACGCTCACGCCCACGCTGAGCGGCTACACCTTCTCGCCTCCCATGCGCACGGTCAGTGTGCCGCCGAATGCGACGGGGCAGGATTTTATAGCGATTACTCTTACACTGACGTCTACGGGAACAACGACGCCAACTGCAACTGGCACCTCGACTCCCACAAGCACACCCACGCCGACGCCCACGGGAACGTCATCGCCCACACCTACCTCCACCAGCACACCGACGGCGACAGCAACCGCGACGCCGACGGCCACTGGCACTCCGACGCCAACATCTACAAGGACTCCGACGCCGACCCCAACAGGTGTGCCCACTCTATTGAAGCCCGTGGTTGTGCTGGTGCCCGGCTGGCAAGGCTTTCCTTTCCCTACCCCTCAGCAATCCTATTGCAGCGAGGGTATCACCGCTTACCCGGTCAATCAAAACTTTGTTGACAACGGGGACGACAGCCTGCCTGATTGGCTGCACGACGCCGGCTTTGACGTCTGGTCGGCGCACCTGACGACCGGCTACCTGTACACTGCCCCGTTGGAGGAGAACGCAGAGTGCTTGGAAGAGCAGATCGCCCAGGTGAGGGGCCGCGCTCCCGATGGCAGGGTGATCCTGATTGCCCACAGCATGGGCGGGTTGGTCAGCCGGGCTTATATCGAAGGGCCGGATTACGAGCAGGATGTCTCCGCCCTGTTCACCTTCGGCAGCCCGCACCTGGGCGCGCCGGTTGAAAGGTTGGTGGGTTACCTGAGCCTATTTGGCAAGCGAGGGCTGGGCGTCTACTGTAAAGACCAGCCGGTGGTGTGCGAATTTTCGGTCCACGGGATGCGAAAATTCAACCAGCAC
>DAOTXG010000288.1:0-8942 GCA_034435515.1 Anaerolineales bacterium | reverse complement strand
GGGCTGGATACGCTGCTGGAAACGGGCGGGCGCGGCCTCTCCGCCGGGGAGGCGCAGCTCCTCGCCTTCACTCGCATCTTCCTCAAAGACCCCGGCCTGGTCGTCCTCGACGAAGCCTCGTCGCGCCTCGACCCGGCCACCGAAGCCCTGCTGGAGCGCGCGCTGGACGGGCTCTTTCACGCGCCCCGCCGCACAGGCCTCATCATCGCCCACCGCCTGCAAACCGTCCAGCGCGCCGACGATATCCTCATCCTCGAGGACGGCCGCGTGGCCGAGTTCGGTCCGCGCGAAGAACTGAGCGCCAATCCCGCCTCGCGCTTCAGCCAATTACTCCGCACGGGATTAGAGGAAGCTTTGGCATAAAGCATGGGAACTTGCGGGAACTCAAGGAACTTATGACGCCTCGACCTTCTCTTTCCACTCCGCTCTTCAACTACCGCCTCGTGGCCTACGACCCGTGGCCCTTCGCCATTCACTCGGTTTTCGCCGTCCTGTTCTTCATCTTTCAAGTCCTGCCGGGGCTGATCGAGAAAAACATCTTCGACGCCCTCAGCGGCGCCTCGCCCGCGCTCGTCAACCTGTGGCTGTTGATCGCGCTCTACGTGGCCGTGGAACTGGCTCGCCTGTTGACCTCGGTCGGGGTGGACTGGTTCGGGTGGACGTTCCGCTTCACCGTGGGCGCGTGGCTGCGCCGGAATGCGGTCGCCAGCCTGCTCGGCAAACCGGGCGACGCCCTGACGGTCTCGCCCGGCGAGGCCATCAACCGCCTGTCCAACGACGTGGGCGAAGTGGGCGACTTTCCCACCTGGTTCCCCGACGCGGTGGGGCAGGTCGGCGCGGCCCTGATCAGTTTTCTCATCATGGCGCAGATCAACCTGACGCTCACGCTCGTCATCTTCGCGCCGCTGTTCGCCACGCTCGCCGTCACACGCCTGGCGTGGGGGCGCACGCAGCACTACCAATATGCCGAGGACCTGGCCGCCGACGCCGTGACCGGCTTCCTCGGCGAGACGTTCGGCGCGGTGCAGGCCGTGAAGGTCGCCAAAGCCGAGACGAGCATGGCCGATCACCTGCACCGCCTGAACGACGCGCGCCGTCAAAAAGCGCTCCGGGCGCAGTTCTTCTACAACCTGATCTTCACCATCAACGCCGCCGCGACGAGTTTCGGCATCGGGGTGATGCTTCTCCTCGCCGGCCGGGCGATGCAGGCGGGCGAGTTCACCGTCGGCGACTTCGCGCTGTTCGTCTACTACCTGTCGTTCACGACGGCTATCCCGTCTTACCTCGGGACGTTCATCGGCGACTATCAGAAACAGAGCGTCGCCATCCTGCGCCTCGAAGAGTTGATCCATCCGGCCTCGCCGCACACACTCCTCGAGCCGCATCCGGTTTACGTGACGAGCGACCCGCCGCCGCCGGCCCATCCCCTCAAGACCGACGCACACCGCCTGGAAGTGCTGGAAGTCAAGGGGCTGACGCATCGCTATCGCGGTCCTTCGGCCGATTCAGGGCAAGCCCCTTCGGCAGGCCCAGAGAATGTCCCCGAACGCTCCCCAACCGCGTCCCCGCGGTTGACCGACGATTCAGGACAAGGCATCGCCGACGTGAGTTTCCGGGTCCGGCGCGGCGAGTTCGTCGTCATCACCGGGCGTATCGGTTCAGGCAAGACCACGCTGCTCAAGACGCTCGTGGGGCTGCTGCCGCAAGACGAGGGCGAAATCCGGTGGAATGGCGAACCTGTGTCCGACCCGGCGGCCTTCTTCATCCCGCCGCGCGCTGCCTACACGCCGCAAATCCCGCGCCTGTTCAGCGAGACTCTGCGCGAGAACATCCTGCTGGGCTTGCCGGAAGAGGCGGACCTGGCGGGCGCGGTTCACGCGGCCGTCCTGGCGCCGGACGTGGCCCAGATGGAGAAGGGCCTGGAGACGGTCGTCGGCCCGCGCGGGGTGCGGCTCTCCGGCGGGCAGGTGCAGCGCGCCGCCGCCGCGCGCATGTTCGTCCGTGAACCCGAATTATTGGTGTTCGACGACGTCTCCAGCGCGCTGGACGTCGAAACTGAAAAACTATTATGGGAGCGCCTGGCCTCCAGGCTACAGACCATGAGCGGCCAGCCATTGGCTATCAGCCATCCGCCATCCGCCATCAACCATCGGCCACGCGAAGCGGCCACCTGCCTGGTCGTCTCCCACCGCCGCCCGGCCCTCCGCCGCGCCGACCACATCCTCGTCCTCAAGGATGGCCGCGTCGAGGCCGAGGGCCGGCTGGACGAACTGCTGGCGACATGTGAGGAGATGCGAAGGTTGTGGGAGGGGGAGGTGGTGTAGGGGCGACCCTGGCGGTCGCCCAGGCTTGTGGTCGCCCAGGCTTGTGGTCGCCCAGGCGTAGGGGCCACCCGCCTGCCTCCCGAATGGGGGGTGCGGTCGCCCGCACGTAAAACGTGCTCCGTTTTGAATTTGCTCTAAAATCTGTTTTCTTCCGCGTGAACCCGTGTCCTATCTCCATCTCCTCACCACCTACCTCCGCCCGCAAGGGCCGAAGGTCAGCCTGCTGACTCTGCTGATCTTCGCCGCACTCGGCCTGGAATTAGCCAGCCCGCAGATCCAGAGCGCCTTTGTGGACGCCGTCAGCGGGGGCGGGACCCTGCCGGGGCTCATCCGGCTGGCCGTCCTGTTCCTGGTCGTCGCCGTCGGCCTCCAGCTCGTCTCGCTCGCCGAGACCTACGTCGCCGCCGATGTGGGCCTCGTCGCTACCAACCGCCTGCGCGCCGACCTGATGCTGCACTGCCTCCATCTCGACCCCGCTTTCCACAACGCGCGCACCCCAGGCGAGTTGATCGAGCGCGTGGACGGCGACGTGGGGACGCTGGCCAATTTCTTCTCGCGCTTCGTCGTGCAAATCCTGGGGAATGTCTTGCTGCTGATCGGCATCCTCATCCTGTCATTCCGGATTGACTGGCGCGTGGGCTTGAGCCTCGCCGCCCTCACGGGCCTGACGCTGGCGCTGGTCGTCGGACTGCGGAACGTCGCCATCCCCTTCTGGCAAGCCGAGCGGCAGGCGCACGCCGAGCTCTACGGCTTTATCGAAGAGCGTCTCTCCGGCACAGAGGACATCCGCGCTAACGGCGCGACCGCTTACGTGATGCGGCGCTTGTTTGAGCACGAGCGCGTCGTCTTTCGCCAGGAATTGCGCGCCCGCGCGGCCAGCATCAGCACCGGCGCGCTCACCATCGTCCTGCTGGCGGTCAGCCTGGCCGTGGGGCTGGGCCTGGGGGCCTATCTCTATGCTAATGGCCTCGTCACCCTCGGCGCCGTATACCTGATCTTCACCTGCGTCGCCCTTCTCAACCGCCCCATCGAGCAAATCTCCCGCCAGCTCCAGGACCTGCAGCAGGCGGGCGCCGGCCTGGAGCGCATCCGCGCCTTGCTGGCCGAACACAGCGCCATCCGCGAGACCGCCGCCCCGCGCCCGCTGCCCTCCGGCCCGTTGTCCGTGGATTTCGAGGAGGTTTCCTTCAACTACGATCCCGCCGTGCGCACTTTGCGCGGCGTCAATTTGCATCTACAGCCGGGCCAGGTACTGGGGTTGCTGGGCCGCACCGGCAGCGGCAAGACCACCCTCACCCGCCTCCTCTTCCGCCTCTACGATCCCACCCACGGGGTTTTGCGCCTCGGCGGCGTGGACTTGCGCGAGACCGCCCTCGACGACGTGCGCACCCGGGTCGGGATGGTCACGCAGGACATCCAGCTTTTCCACGCCTCCGTGCGCGATAACTTGACCTTCTTCGACGCCCGCCTCTCCGACGAACGCATCCTGCAAGTGCTGAGCGACCTGGGCCTGATGGACTGGTATGCGACTCTGCCGGAGGGGTTGAATACCCGGCTGGCGCCGGGCGGCAGCGGCCTCACGGCCGGGGAAGCGCAGCTGCTGGCGTTTGCCCGCGTGTTTTTGCGCGACCCCGGCCTCGTCATCCTCGACGAAGCCTCCTCGCGTCTCGACCCGGCGACCGAGCAGCGGCTGGAGCGCGCGATAGACTGGCTCCTCGAAAACCGCACCGCCATCATCATCGCCCACCGTTTAAGCACCGTGCAGCGCGCCGACCAGATTTTGATTCTCGACGAAGGCCGCATGGCCGAACACGGCCCCCGCGCAGCGCTGGCCCGTGACCCTGCTTCGCGCTTCGCCCAACTTCTCCGCGCCGGTTTGGAAATGGCGGAGGGTGCGACAGCATAACGACGATGACGCAATACCCAATACGGAATACGTATTTCGTATTCCGTATTGCGTAACTCAATCTCATGACCTCAGCCTCCTCACCGACCTTTCCCACCTGGCGCGTCATCCTGCGGCTGGCGCTCTTCCGTCCCTGGCTCTACCTGACCAGCGGCCTGCTGGCCAGCATCATGTTCTATCTCGTTCCGCTCCTGCCCGGCCTCGTCCTGCGGCGCTTTTTCGACACGCTGTCCGGCAATGCACCAGCGGCGGTGAGCGTGTGGGGACTGCTGGCGATCATCGTGGGCATCGCGGTCGGGCGCGGGGCGTCCCTCATCGGGGCGGTCGTGGCGGAAATAGCCGTGCACCTGCTCGTCAGCGCGCTCCTCCACAAAAACCTGTTGGCGCGCATTCTCACCCACCCCGGCGCGCGCGCGCTCCCCGCTTCCCCCGGCGAGGCCATCAGCCGCTTCCGCGACGACGTTCAGCACGTCGTCAGCTTCATCACCTGGGTCTTCGATCCGCTCGGCCAGCTCCTCGGCATCGCTGCGGCCGTCGTCGTCCTGGGGCGCATCAATCCCTGGTTCACGCTGGCCGTCTTCCTCCCGCTCGTCTTCACGCTGGTCATGGTCAACGCGGCCTCGAAACGCATCCGGGATTACCGCCGCCTGAACCAGCAGGCCATCGGCAACGTGACCGGGCTGCTGGGTGAAGTCTTCGGCGCAGCGCTCGCCGTGAAAGTCGCCAACGCCGAAACCAGGGTCGTCCGACACTTCGAGACCCTCAACGAGGCCCGCCGTCACGCGGCCCTGCGCGATATCCTCCTGCAGGAATTTATCAACTCGGCCTCAACCAACGCCGCCAACCTCGGCGTCGGCGTCCTGCTCCTCGCCACCGCCCAGGCCATGCGCGCCGGCCAGTTCAGCGTTGGCGACTTTGCGCTGTTTGTCTCCTATTTGAACTGGCTCACCGTCATCTCCAGTTTCTTCGGCTTCTTCCTCGCCCGCTACCGGCAGACGGGCGTCTCCGTCGAACGGCTCATGGCGCTCCTGCCCGGCGCGACCATCGGGACGCTGACGCAGCACGGCCCCATTTACATGCGCGGCCCGCTGCCCGTGACGCCGCTCCCCGTCAAAACCCCCGCCGACCGGTTGCAGACCCTGGCCGTGCGCGGGTTGTCTTACCGTTATCCGAATAGTGAAAACGGTGTCGAGGACATTCATCTCGCTCTCCGGCGCGGGACGTTCACCGTCATCACCGGGCGCATCGGTTCAGGCAAGACGACTCTGTTGCGTGCGCTGCTGGGCCTTCTGCCCAAAGACGCGGGGGAGGTGCTTTGGAACGGCGAACCGGTCTCTGACCTGGCCGCCTTCTTCGTCCCGCCGCGCGCCGCCTACACCCCGCAGGTCCCGCGCCTGTTCAGCGAGGCCTTGCGCGACAACCTGCTGATGGGCCTGCCCGAGGCCGCAGTGGATTTGCCAGGCGCGATCCTCTCGGCGGTCTTAGAGCGCGACCTCGGCGAACTGGAAAACGGCCTGGGAACCCTCGTCGGCCCGCGCGGCGTCAAACTCTCCGGCGGCCAGCTTCAGCGCAGCGCCGCCGCGCGCATGTTCGTCCGTGAACCCGAATTATTGGTGTTCGACGACGTCTCCAGCGCGCTGGACGTCGAAACTGAAAAACTATTATGGGAGCGCCTGGTCTCCAGGCTACAGACCATGAGCGGCCAGCCATCGGCTATCCGCCATCCGCCATCCGCCATCAACCATCGGCCACGCGAAGCGGCCACCTGCCTGGTCGTCTCCCACCGCCGCCCGGCCCTTCGCCGCGCCGACCACATCCTCGTCCTCAAAGATGGCCGCGTCGAGGCCGAGGGTCGGCTGGACGAACTGCTGGCGACGTGCGACGAGATGCGGAGGTTGTGGGAGGGGGAGGTGGTGTAGGGGCGACCCTGGCGGTCACCCCTGCGTAAAACGTAAAGCGTAAAACGTAAACGGATCACACCCGATCCGCCCATTCTGAAAATCCGTCTTCTCCCCCTTGTGCAAATCCGTGCTCTCCTGTGCTACAATCCTCCCCCATGGACGACCCGCAGGCCTACTACGGGCGGCTGAAGCCCATCCATATTTTTAAGGGGCTGGGCGACGACGCTATCCTCGAGTTCGCGCGCCAGTTGAAAGAGGAGCGGCATCCGGCGGGCAAAGTCATCGTCAAGGAGGGCGAAGAGGGCCAGCATTTTTACATCATCCACAAAGGCAAGGTGAAGGTCGAGCGCCAGAAGCGCGACGGGCAGAAGCAACTCGCCGTGCTCGTGCCGGGCGATTACTTCGGCGAGGCGGCTTTGCTCTACGGGCGGCGGCGCACGGCCACCGTCACCGCCGAAACTGACGTCGTGCTGCTCGCCTTGAGCAAAGAGGATTTCGACAACCTGCTTAACCGCTACCCGCAGATAAAGCCCAACCTGCTGGTCAAGGCCGAGAGCCGCGAGATTTACCGCAAGCTCGATCTCAACTGGCTCGGCCCCAAAGAAGTGGTATACCTGATCGCCCGGCGGCATCCGCTGCTGCTGTGGCAATCGCTCGTCCTCCCGGCGGGCCTCGCGGTGTTGGCGCTGTTCGGCGTGGGCGGCGCGTTTTATTATTTCGGCTGGCAGCTCGCGTTGTTCTTCTTTTTAATCGCGGCCGTCGTGCTCGGCGGGTGGATGGCCTGGGTGTACGTGGACTGGGGCAACGACTACTACATTGTCACCAACCAGCGGGTGGTGTACCTGGAAAAAATCGTCGGCATCTACGACAGCCGCCAGGAAGCGCCCCTGGCGTCGGTGCAGGCGGTGAACACGCAGACGGTGGGCACGCTGGAGCGGCAGCTGGGCATCGGCGATGTGATCGTGCGCACTTTCTCCGGGCCGATCACGATGAAATCCGTCTCCAACCCGTCGGTGCTCGCCGCGCTCGTCGAGGAGCACTGGAACCGCACCAAGACTTACCAGCGGGAATCCGAGATAGATCTGCTCAAACAGGCTGTGCGGCGGCGCATCAACAATCCGTCGCTAGACGCCTGGGTGCAACAGCAGGCGCCCCCGCCTCCCTCTCTGCCGCCTCAGGTCGCTAAACCCTCCGCGCCGCCCCGGCGGGGTCTGAGACTGTTTGGGCCGCCGCGCAAGCCGCAGCCCTCGGCTAAACCCAAGCCCTCCGCGCGCCCCCCGACCCCCAGGCCGCAGGGCGAGAGGGCGCATTTCTTCTCCTTCAAAGTCCGCTTCGAGGAGGGCGACACCGTCACCTATCGCAAGCACTGGTACCTGCTCATACAGGAGATCACGCAGCCCTCCCTGCTTATCCTCGCCTGTTTTGGCTTGATCGGCCTGAAACTCGCGGGGTTTTTCCCGGAGAGCGTCTCGCTCGGCGCCGTGCTCGTGGTCGCTCTCGTCGGGTTCCTGCCGCTCGCCGGGTGGTGGCTCTACGTGTTTGAAGACTGGAAGAACGACATCTACCAGATCACGAATGACCAGATCATCGCTCTGCACAAGAAGCCGCTTGGCGAGGAAACGCGCAACGCCGCGCCGCTCGGCAACGTGATGAGCCTGCGCTACGAGCGCCCCGGCCTGATCGGCCTGGCGTTCAACTACGGCACGGTAATCGCGATGGTAGCCGGGCAGGAGTTCCGCTTCGACGGCGTGTTCGACCCGGTCGGCGTACAGAACGACATCTACCGGCGCAAGGAACTACTGGACGTCCGCAAGGCGCAGGGGGAGGCCAACAAACGGCGCGAGGAGCTTGCCAACTGGGTGGCGGTCTATCATTCCGTCGTCAGCGATATGGAAGAAGAAGAGCGCCGGAAGCGGGGGGGAGAGGGAGGAAGTAAGCAGTGACCAGTAAACAGTAAACAGTAATTGGTAATTGGTAATTCGTCATTTGCCACGCAGAGCGGTCATCTGCCATCAGCCATCTGCTATCAGCCATCTGCTATCCGCCATTTGCCATTCGCCAACCATGCCCATCCGCTCCATCATCGGCCCCGACAACCCCATCCTGCGCAAGAAGGCCCGCGCGGTAGCAAACGTGAACGACCCCGCGCTCCAGAAGTTGATTGACGACATGCTTGAGACGATGCGCGAAGCGCCCGGCGTGGGGCTGGCCGCGCCGCAGGTCGCCGTGAGCCAGCGCCTCGCCGTGGTCGAATTCGCCGAGCTCCCACCCGACGCGCCGGAGGACGCCCCGCCACCCACGCCGAAACTCTACGTCATCATTAACCCCGAAATCGTCGCCCGCTCCGACGAGATGGTGGACGGGACGGAGGGCTGTCTCTCCATCCCCGGCTACGTCGGCAACGTCCTGCGGCACGAAGCCGTCACGGTGAAAGCCCTCAATCGCAAAGGCAAGCCGATCAAGATCAAGGCCAAAGGCTGGCTCGCCCGCATCTTCCAGCACGAGATTGACCACCTGGACGGCGTGCTGTTCATAGACAGGGCGAGCAAGGTGTGGAAGTTGAAGGAGGGGGAGACCGTGGCGGAGGAAATGGAGGTGTAAATGCCCAATACCGACCTGGTGACTGAAGCTTTCTTGCTTCTGCGTAACGCCTTCTTCGACAACTTTGATAATCCCAAGCCTTTCCCTCACGGTTCGCTCATTTCTCAGGCAGGAAAACGAGAATTGAGTAAGCTTGGGGAATGTCCCAAACAGCCTCTGTCATTTCGGAACGGGTCGACGACATCCCCTTACTGGTAGAACAAATGCGCC
>DAOTXG010000287.1:0-17905 GCA_034435515.1 Anaerolineales bacterium | reverse complement strand
CCTCAACGCCTATCACAACCCTTACGCCCAGAAGCGCAACCGCTACACGCTGCAAGACATTCGCGAGGCGCCGATGGTCGCCTGGCCGCTCACCCGGCTGGATATTTGCGTGATGTCCGACGGCGCGGCGGCGGCAATTTTGTGCTCGGAAGAAGGGTTGCAGAAACTCGAACAGGCCGGGGCGAAGATTCCGCGCCCGCTCGTGAAGGTGACGGGCATCGGGCGCGGGACGGATGCGATGCGCATGGCCGACCGCCCGCACATGGACTACGATTATTTCATGCGGCGCTACGCGACGGAGTTAGAAAAGTCATCGGATGAGACGCGCGCTTATTACCGGCAACTCTGGGACAGGGGCTTTCGTTATCCGGGCGTCCACTCGTTCCGCGCAGGCCGCACGGCCGGCAACATGGCCTGGAAACACGCCGGCCTCGCCGACCCGCTGCACGAGCTCGACTTCATCGAACTGCACGACGCCTACACCTCGAGCGAAATCCAGACGTACGAAGACCTCGGGCTGTGCCGTTACGGCGAGGGCGGGCCGTTCGCCGCGTCGGGCAAGGCGTTCATGCCAGGCATTGAATACGGGCTAAACCTGCCCGATAAGCCGGTTTGCCCGGTCAATCCCTCGGGCGGCCTCATCGCCTGCGGCCATCCGGTGGGCGCGACGGGCCTGATGCAAAACGTCTTCGCCATCTGGCAACTACAGGGAACCATCGCCAAACACTTTGGAAACCCGACCCTGCAGGTGAAGGACGCCAAACGCGGGGCAACTCATAGTCACGCTGGAACTGGGACCTACGTCACCGTCTCGGTCCTGGAAAGAGAACTGTAGGACAAGATTGTATCTTGTCCTAAACGTAGGGCAATCTGCCAGATTGCCCTGCCACAGGAGCCGACCATGTCCAAACTACCCGACCGCCGCCCGGAGACGCTGGGCGGCACCATCGTCCACAACCTGCCCTTCCCCACCGTCCTGAACGAACAGACGCTGGCGCTGCTCAAGCGCATGTCGCCCATTCAAATCGAGCAGGTTTATCAAATTACCTACCTGCACTCGTACGGGCAAGATTCGCCGTTCTTCGCCGGGTTGACCAACGGCGTGTTCCTCGGCTGCCGCGACCCGCAGACGGGCTACACTTACGCCACGCCGCGCGGGCACGACATATACACGGGCGAAGAAACGCAGTGGGTGGCGCTGCCGAACGAGGGCGCGGTGCACGCCTTCACCGTCTGCTACTTCGGCTCGGAAGAGTTCTTGCCGGAGTGCCCGTTCGTCCTCGCGCTGGTCGAGTTTGAGGGCGCGAACACCCTCTTCCTCACCCGGCTGCTGGGCGTGGACCCGGCGCAGGCCTCGCTCGACTGGATTGGCATGAAGGTGAAGGCGGAATACTTGCGGAACAGCAAGCTGAAGCCCACGGATGTGTATTTTACGCCGGCGTGACCGGCAGCGACGTCACAGACAAGGGCACCTCCGCTGCACGCGAAGCGGATATGACGAAGGCCGCCCGCCGCCTACCCTCCCCGCGCAAACCACCGTCGAATCAATTCGACCTGAAAGCGGTAGCCGCCATCCGCCGCTTCGAGCACGTCGCGACGCAGTAAGGGGGTCAACGCGCGCTCCGGATTCGCAAACTGCGCCAACGCCTCCCGCCGCGCGACCGCGCCCTCCCCCTGCGCGGCGATGAAACGCCCAACCGCCAGCCCCCTCTCGTCCACCTGATTGCGCTCAATATCGGCGAAGAAGAAACTGCCGCTGTTGAGCGCGGCGGGCACGGCGGCTTCGACGTCGGCTAAACGCGCCAGGCGGCGGATGGCCGGGTCCTGCTCGTTCTTCAGCGCGACGATTTCGGCGCACAACAACTGCGTCAGAAAAGGATGGCCGCGCGTGAGGGCCAGCACGCGCCGGCTGGCCTCCGGTTCGTAGCGCAGCGCAAAGTCTTTCACCGGGTTCTCGATCAACTGCAACGCCTCCCCCTCGTTCAGATAGCCGATCTGTACGACCTGCACGTTGATCAGATAGCTCGCCCAACGCTGAACCTCGTCGAGGGTATGCGACCCGGCCAGCAGCACCTTGAAACGCGGGCGATGCTGGATGAGGTGGCGCAGCATCCCCAGCACATCTCTTTCGCTGAAGCGTCCTTCGCCGAACGCGCCCTCTAACACTTCGAACTCGTCCAGTGAGAGCAGCGCGGTATTGTCGCCCAGCGCCTTTTCCACTTCGTCCAGCCATTCGTCGAAGTGCGTGAAGGGGTCGCCGGCCAAAGCCTCTCGCGTCAGCGCCGGCAGGATCAGCCCGCGCTGACGGCTGGCCGAGTCCACCATGCCCCGCGCCAGGTTGTAGAGGAAACCGCCGTGCTCCGTGGCGCGGGCCGCCGGCCCCTGCAAGTCCACAAAGAGGGGGGTAATGGTGCTGGGCAGCATCCGCCCCAAGTTGTTGAGCAGCGAAGTCTTGCCCATGCGCCGCTGGCCATACAACAAGAGCGGCGGGCGGCGGCGGTCGAGCAACAACTGCTCGATGCGCGCGCTGATGTCGGTGCGCCCCACGAAGATTTCCTGTTGCTCGGTCAACGGCACGCCGATGACATACGGGCTGTCAATCTCCTGCCGCGCTTCGACGGCTTCGGCGAGCGCGCGGATGTGATCGGCCATGATTTGCCGCCACTGCGAGGCGATGGGGCGGAAGCGAACGGCATATTTTTCGTTGCTGCGCGTCAACTCACGCAGCAACCCGTCCAGACGATCTTCAACCGCGCTGAGGGCGAGGCGCTGGTTGTAGGCGCTTTCCTGTTTGAGGGCGGCAGCCACGTCCTGGCTGATGCGGCTGAAACTACGGAGCAGCGCCGACGCCGGGCCCGACAACTCGCCAGCGCCCAGGGTCCGATGCGCAACCTGGATCGCCTCGGTCGTCGCGCACCGCGCCAGCTGACGCGCATCCAGTTCGATCTGCGCGGCCTGGGCCGCCCAGCGTTGGCCGGAATTGAAGAGATACTCCATGGCCGCCCGGCCTTCGGCTGGATGGCGTTCGGCTACCAGGACGACGTGCTCGTCCAAACCCGGCCAGGGGAGGCGCTGGCGCTCGTCCCAAAAGGCGGAGTGCCGCCGCAGCCGGCTGGGGCGGCCTGAGCCACGCCGCTCGTCCAGGCGGAAGAGGAGGAGGTTCCAGGCCGCCAGCCATGGGTAAAGCAAGGCCGGCCGCCAGAGGTTCTGAGTGAGGCCGGGCAGGATCCCCAGCAAGCCAAAAAGATAGAGGGACCAGTTCACGCGGTCGGCGGCGATGATGAAAGCAATCACGCCGCCCCCGCCCCCCAGCGCGCCCCCGACAGCCCCTGCCGACGCCCCGCCGATCCGTTCGGCCAACAAGTAGGGCAACGCAAACAGCCCGCCCAGGCCGAGGCCGGTGATGATAAGCGCCGCGATTGTCCCCGACGGCCCGGCCGCGCTGGCCATCGCGCCGAAAAGCGCGCCGACGACGAGGCCCAGGGCGAGGCCAAGACGCCATTGCCGTGTCCGCAGGCGGAACGCCACACCGCCGACCACGCCGCCTGCCGCGCCGCCGAAAATGGCGGCCAGCCATTCAAAAGAAACCGCTGCCAACAGGCCGGAGACTGCGATTGAGGCGAGGCCCAGTGTAATGACAATGCCGCCGATCCCCAAGATCATGCCATACAGGCTGCCGCCGAGTTGCCGAAGCAGGCTCTGAGTTGAGGCAATACTCAGGGTGCCCATGACCGCGCTGGCCGCAGTCCCAGCCGACACGCTCACCACGAGGCTGGCCACCGCCCCTAAGGTCGGACTCACTCCCACGCGCAAGCCAATTCCAAAGATAAGTCCCCATCCGATCCCGCCGACGATGCTGATGACGACCCCAGCGGCAAAGCCGACGATGAACATGACGGCAATCCCCATGGCCAGCCCTCCGGTCAGGCTGAACAACAGGCCGAAGGCGACTCTATGCAGGCTGGGCCCTAAGAAACTGTAAAAGAAGGCCACAGTGGGAACCACGATCAGCAGGACGACCCAATGCCCCTGCCACAGCAGGCGGCGCAGGGCCGGGTTGCGCCACTGTTCCCGGCTCAACTCGGCCAGGCAGAAGTCCGGGCGTAAGGCCGGGTCAATGCGGGTGATATGACTCCGCCAGGCCGAGGGGTGAACGAAAATCCAGAAGAGCAGGTGAAGACCCCCGAGGAGGAAGTTTGGGTGCAGTGGGGGCGAGTCCGTGTAGGCGTCGGGCGGAGATGAGGAATTGGCAAGTGGGGATGGGGAGTTCATCTCAGCGGCCTAAGAGGTATTGGAACGGCGTGATTTGGCGGAGGCCATCTTCGCGCCAGGCCTGGCTGGCATCGCCCTCTTCCAGGGTGATCAGGCGCTCACGGCAGAGGACTTGCAGGAGGATTGGCCAGCGCCCGCTCTGCGCCAATATCCATTCGACGTCAGATTCAGGAAAAGAGATGGGAGAATTGGAGACCAGGTCGCGCGCCTCGGGTTCGGTGAGCGGGCCGAGGGTCGCCGTGTAACCGAAGATGTTGAAGAACGGCGAACCGAGGTCGCTCTGCCGGGCAAGTTGGTCGGGCGGTGAGTGGGAAGCCAGCACAAAAGCGAGATTCCCGCCCGCCTGGTTGGTCGCCAGGGAGCGCAGGGCTTCCCAAAAGGAGTTGTCCAGTTCCGGGTAACGCTCCAACGCGACGCCGATTTCGTCAAACAGGATCACCGTGGGGGTCTGCAAACCGCGCCGCACTACCGAAAGAAAGCGATCCAGGTTGCAGGGTTCAGGCGGCGGCAGGTTGAGGCAGAGCAGGATGTAGCGCAGCAACTCCTCGCGGCTGCCAAAACGCGGGTCCTGGAAGTCTACGAAAAGCCAGCGATATTGTTCGGGCTGAGGCAGCCAGTCGGCGCGCTGCCCCGATCGGAGTTGTTCTGGCGCGGCGGTGGTGATGGTTTTCAGATAATGCAGGAACGAGGTCTTGCCGCTGCGGCGCGGACCGGCGATGGCCGCGTTTTGCAGAGGGGGACGCTTCAACAGGTTGAAGAGCCGTTTCAATTCGCGCTCGCGCCCAAAGAAGCGCCCCGGGTGAGTGATGGGCGGCCCGGCCAGGAAGGGCGGCAACTGATCGGTGGGCGTGCGCGGGGTGGCCGGCTCGGCTACGTCGGGCGGCGACACGGGCAAAGCCGCGCGCGGCGCCGGGCGCGCGGCCAGTCGAGGCGCGGCGCTCACCAGACTGCCCAAATCCTGCGCCATTTCGCCGGCGGTCTGATAGCGGTTGGCAGGATTCTTAGCCATCGCCTTGAGAATCACAGCCTCCAGCATTTCGGGTAAGGCGGGCGCGCGGGTGCGCAGGCGCGGGACCGGTTCGTTGATGTGCTTAAAGATGAGGGCAACCGGCGTCTCAGCCTCGTACGGCGCGCGGCCCGTCGCCATCTCGTACGTGACCACGCCGAGTGAATAGATATCGGAGCGGTGGTCGGCTTTGAAGCCCTGCCCTTGCTCGGGCGACATGTAAGCGGGTGTGCCGACCGCCCCCCCTCCCGTGGTGGTAAATTGCTGCGAGGCGGCGACCAGCCGCGCCAGGCCAAAGTCGCTCAGGAAGGCGTCGCCCTGGGCGTCGAGGAGGATATTGCCGGGTTTGACGTCGCGGTGGATCACGCCGCGGCGGTGGGCGTAGTCCAGCGCGCTCCCGATTTGTTCCACGACGCGGACCATCTCGCTCGCCGACAGCGGCCCTCGGGCGAGGCGGTCTTTGAGCGTTCCCCCCTCGATATAGCGCATGACGATGTACGTGACGCCCTCGTGTTGGCCGTAGTCGTAGGCAGGCAGGATGTGCGCGTGTTCGAGTCGGGCGATGGCTTTGGCTTCGCGTTGGAAACGCTGGAGGAACTGCGCGTCCTGAGCGAGCGAATCCGGCAGGACTTTGATCGCCACGTGGCGCTCCATGCTGGGCTGGTACGCCTTGTACACCGCGCCCATGCCGCCCGCGCCGATTTGTTCGACGACCTGGTAAGCGCCGAGGGTGCGCCCAACCAGGGGGAACCTGCTGGCCTCCTTATGCTTGCGGCCCTCCGCCTCGCCTGGCGGCGTGGGATAGGGGACAGCAGTCTGGGGAGGCGAAGGGGCCGAGGCTTTCCGACGCTTTTCCTGCTGCTCTTGCCACCACTCCGGCAGGCTTTTCTGGCCGATGAACACGACATACAAGAATCCCAGGATGGCGACAATGCCTGCCAGCAGGCTGATCAGGGTAATAGGATCCATTGTCGGGATTGGCTTCCTTTGGCCCAGGCCCGAAAGCGCTTGAAACGGGCAAAGTATAACCCGCGCGATGAGCAAGTCAATGTTGGTTCACGGCGTCAGAACAGGCAGCACCCCTACGGATGTTCGTGGGTAAAGCGAAAAATGCGTATGCACTGCCAACCACTTCCCATCGCGCCGCTCCAGGATGATCGTCACCCGGCCAGGGCGGGCGAACGGCGTTCCGCCCGCGTGAAAGCCGGTCGAGTCCCAGGGGCACGCCGCCCAGGCCAGGTTGCCTGAAGGGTCCGCGCCCCAGTGCAGTTCGTCCAGCCGGAAGGTGAAGTTGCGGATGGTCGGCCAGATGTTGGACCACTGCTCGGCGCGCAGAGCCGGGAGGCCGCGTACCATGCTCGCGTACGTTCCAAAGCCGACCACCTCCGACGCGAAGAGTTTCCCCGCCCGCTCGTAATCCACCGCCCGGACGCAATCCTGCAGCTCGGTGAGCCACGCGCGGATGGCTTGTTCGGTGTCTGGGTGATGATTGGTCATGCCCTGATTCGTTCCTTTCTCAATTCGTTGTAGTGTATCTTCACATCCTGAACACCCCATACCTTGTCTCTTCCGCCGGCGCGTTCAACGTCACCGCCAGCGCCAGGCCCAGCACGCGGCGCGTCTCGGCCGGGTCGAGGATGCCGTCGTCCCACAGGCGCGCGGTCGAGTAATAGGGGTTGCCTTCGTGCTCGTACCTTTCGAGGATCGGGCGCGTGAACTCGGCCTGCTCCTCGGGCGTGAGCGGCGGCTTGCCCTCGCGCTTCAACTGGTCTTGCTTCACCGTGAGCAGCGTACTGGCTGCCTGCTCGCCGCCCATCACGCTGATGCGCGCGTTCGGCCACATCCACAGGAAACGCGGCTGGTAGGCCCGCCCGCACATCCCGTAGTTTCCCGCGCCGAACGACCCGCCGACGATGACGGTCAGCCTGGGCACGCGCGCGTTGGCGACGGCGTGTACCATCTTCGCGCCGTCTTTGGCGATGCCGCCCGCCTCGTACTCCTTGCCGACCATGAAGCCGGTGATGTTTTGCAGGAACAAGAGCGGGATACCGCGCGCCGCGCACAGTTCGACGAAGTGCGCGCCCTTGAGCGCGGACTCGCTGAACAACACGCCGTTGTTCGCCACAACGCCGACCAGATACCCCTCCAGGCGCGCGAAACCGGTGACGAGCGTCGTCCCATAATTCGCCTTGAACTCGCGGAACCGGCTCCCGTCCACGAGTCTGGCAATCACTTCTCGAACATCATACATTTCGCGGAAACTCTTTGGCAATACTCCGTAAATTTCATTTGCTGGATACAACGGTTCTTCCGACGCTTCACGCTTCACGCCCCACGCTCCACGTCTCACGCCCAGCGTTTCTACAATCCCCCTCACCATCTCCAGCGCGTGCTCGTCGTCCTCGGCAAAATGGTCGGCGACGCCCGACTTGTGCGTGTGGACGTACGCGCCGCCCAGTTCCTCGGCGGTTACTTCTTCGCCCGTCGCCGCCTTCACCAGCGGCGGACCGCCGAGAAAAATCGTGCCGGTGCCTTTGACGATCACCGTCTCGTCGCTCATCGCCGGGACGTACGCGCCGCCGGCCGTGCAGCTCCCCATCACGGCCGCGATCTGCGGGATGCCCTTCGCGCTCATCCGCGCCTGGTTATAGAAGATGCGCCCGAAGTGGTCGCGGCCGGGGAAGACCTGATCCTGCAAGGGCAGGAACGCGCCGCCGGAGTCCACGAGGTAAATGCACGGCAGGTGATTCTCCTCGGCCACCTCCTGCGCGCGCAGGTGCTTCTTCACCGTGAGCGGGTAATACGTCCCGCCTTTCACCGTCGCGTCGTTGGCGACGATCAGGCATTCGCGCCCGCTCACCCGGCCGACGCCAGTCACAATCCCCGCGCCGGGCGCTTCGCCGTCGTACATCTCCCACGCGGCCAGCGGGCTGAGCTCCAGGAAGGGCGAGCCGGGGTCGAGCAATCTGTCAATCCGCTCCCGCACGAACAACTTGCCCTGCGCCTCGTGTCGTCCCCTCCCCGGCCCTCCCCGCCTTACCAGCGCCAGCCGCTCGCGCAACTCCCGCGCCAGCGCGCGATGATGCGCGGCGTTTTCTTCAAACTTGGCGTCTTTGACAATTTGGGATTCGATGACTTCCATCCAGGCCTCGCTTGGCACAGATTGATCCGTCCATTCTGCCCATCCGTCTTCTCCCCTCGCCGCAGTATAGTATACTTTTGATCTCCAACGCGAAGCGTCCAATCCTCTAATCTCCAACATGCCCAAGACCCTCCCCCAAGACGACCCCAATCTCCAAAAAGCCGTCGCGCGTCTGGCGCGCGGGCAGCGGCTGTGGGGTTGGTTGTTTATCGGCCTCGGCCTGTTCACCGAACTCGCGGCGGGCGCGGCGCATCCAGTCTCCGGCCTGCCGTTCATCGCCGTCGGCGTCGCCTGCTTGCGGTGGAGCGACCCGGCGCTGATCGCGGCGGTGGCGACGCTCCTGGCGCTCTCGATCTGGCCCTCGCTCAACCCGGGCGCCAGCATCCTTGGCCCCGAGCCGCTCTATCGCGTGTTCGACCTGGGGCTTGTCGAGCGCGGCGCGCTGGTCTTCGTCAAAGGCATCCTCGTCTACACCGCCCTGCAGCAGTTCGTCGTCCTGCGCTTCCTCTACGGCACGGAAACCGCGACCTCCGACGACCCCGACCTGCCGCTCATCCCGGCGATGATCCCCAACAACACCGATCGCTTCGCGCGCTGGGCGCGGACGGTGGCCTTTGGCGGAACCTTCTTCGCCCTCCTCGCCCTGCTGCTCACCCTCTTCGACCCGGCCGCCCCCTTCGCCCGCACGCTGGCCGAACTCGGCGGCAGCCTCGGCGCGGTGGCGGTGGGCCTCGGCCTCGGCGCGGCCTTCTCCCCCACCGACGAGCGCGAAGCCGCGCTGTGGGCGATTGGCCTCGGCGTGGTCAGTTACATTGCGAGCGCGGTGCTGGCGCTGCAGTTGCCATATAATCCTGTCCCATGAAACGCCTCCGGCTCCTCCTACTCCTCATATTCGCTGCGGCTTGTAATAATATTCCAATCCCCGTCATCACCTTCGCCACGCCGGGGCCGTCGCCCACGCCGCGCCCCGTCGGGCCGACTCCCGCGCCGCTCCCGGCGGGCTTCGTCACCTTCAACCTGCGCGCGCCGGCCAACACCCCGCCCGGCGCCGCGCCGGCCGTCAAAATCATCGACGACGTCGGCGGGACAAGCGTCGTCGTCCCACTCATCAGCGCGGGCAACAACCTCTGGTCGGGCGGGACGCAGGCTACCCTTGGCTCTGTCCTGCGCTACCGCTACATCCGCGCCTTGCCCACCTACGAAGAGGAAGTGACGCCCGCGCGTCAACCGGTCGCCTATCGCCTGCTCCTGGTCGGCGGGGCCAGCGAAACGGCGGACGACACCGTGGCCGCCTGGACCGATACCCCGTTTGTCGGCGACCTCGGCGGGGTGAGCGGCGTCGTGCGCAACAGCAACATCAATCAGGGCGCGTTAGGGGTCCTCGTCTCGGCGGGCGGAAAAATGGCCGTCACCGCCTGGGACGGGAGTTATTCAATTGCCGACGTTCCGGCGGGGTTGCAGCGCGTCACGATCCTCGCACCCGATGGTTTCCTCCAGCCCGCGCAGAAAAACGTCACCGTGGTGCCCGGGCAAACCGCCGTTCAAGACTTTGCCACGCCGGACCCCAATCAAGTCCAGGTCACCTTCCTGGTGCGCGTGCCCCCCGGCACCGACGGCAGCGCCGCCGTGCGCCTGGCCGGGAATATCGCGGAGTTAGGCGATACTTTCGTCCTGGACGCGAGTGACTCGGCCATCGCGGCGACCCGCCAGCCTGTGCTGATCCCCTTTGCCGACGGGCGCTGGGCGACCATCGTCATCCTCCCCCATGGCGCAGTCGTCAACTACAAATATACGCTTGGCGATGGCCTGTGGAACGGGGAACTGGACTCGAGCGGGGCCAGGCGTCTGCGGCAGCTGATCGTCCCATTCAATAACGTGACGGTGGAAGATCAGGTGGATGCCTGGCACAGCGGCATTTCGGCGTCGGTGACGTTCGAGCTGACCACCCCGCCCAACACGCCGCCCAACGATACGTTGACCGTGCAGTTCCGCACGACTCAATGGAACCGGCCGCTGCCTCTGTGGCGCGTTGGCCCCAACCAGTGGAAGTACATCCTCTACAATCCGACCGACATCGTGGGCAGCGTGTTTTACCGCTTCTGCCGCAACTACGCCTGCGGCACGGCGGACGACTCGGCGACGGCCGGGCGCAGCGCGACCGGGCGTTTCTTCACTTTCACGCTCCTCCCGCAGGACTTGCAGGACCGCGTGGAGGCGTGGCAGTGGCTGGCCGATCCGCCGCCGGCCTCGGGCGTCTTGCCGGCGGTCAACCCCCATCCCGGTTTTGCGGCCGGTTTTGATTTCGACGACGCGTGGGACCCCAACCAGACGGCGTTCTTCGGCGAGACGCTCAAGAACATTCAGGCGACTGGCGCCAACTGGGTCACTTTTACGCCGCGCGGGACAGCCGTGCCGCGCGGCGTGAGTCCTGCGCCTGCCTACGCGCTCGACCCGGCCCTCGCTCCGCTCCCCACCGAGTGGAAACCGCTGGTGGATGCGGCGCATAACACCGGCCTGCGCGTCATGTTCCACCCGGTCACGTGCCACTACACGCCCTACGGCGCGTGCGACTACTGGAACGGCGTCAACTTCACCGCCGACTTCTGGAACGCCTGGTTCGCGGCCTACCAGCAGCATCTGCTGACCCAGGCCGAAATTGCGGCGCGCTCCAGCCTGGATATGCTTGTCGTCGGCGATTTCAAGCTGCGCCCCTCGTTTCCCGGCGAACCCGAGGCCCCGCCCGACGCCGACGTGCGCTGGCGCAGCCTCATCTCGCAAGTGCGCGCCCGTTACAAAGGGCAGTTGGCCTTTGAACTGCTGATGGGCCCGAACGTCTGGCCGAACCCGCCGCAGTTCCTCGACGCAGTAGACGTGCTCCGCGTCTTCTGGTGGAGCGCCCTCAGCCAGAGCAACACGGCTTCGGTGAACGACATGGCAAACACGGCCGGCGGCTTGATGGACTCGCAGCTCCTGCCCTTCCAGAAGCGCTTCAACAAGCCCCTCTACATCAACGCCGCCTACTACGCCGCCGACGGCGCGGCCACCCAGTGCCTCCAGCGGTTCGACGGGCAGTGTTATTCTTACGAGGACTTCAATCCCGGAGGTAATGAGACCCCCTTCGCCCTCGACCTGCAGGAGCAGGCCGACATCTACGCCGCCCTGCTAACCGCCGTGAACGGGCGCGGCTGGATTTCAGGCTTCTCGTCCTATGGCTATAACCCGGTCGTCGCCCTGCGGGACAAATCGCTCTCGGTGCGCGGCAAGCCCGCCGAAGCCGTCCTCGCGGCGTGGTACCCGAAACTACAAGGGCGGTAGGGTTTTGCGTTGAAAAAAAGCCCGCCGTCGTGTATCATTCTACTCGATGATCATCGCACCCTCCATCCTGTCAGCAGATTTTGCCCGGCTGGGCGAGCAAGTGGCCGAATGCGAAGCGGCGGGGGCCGACTGGATTCACGTGGACGTAATGGACGGCCAGTTCGTCCCCAACATTTCGCTCGGCCCGGTGGTCGTGGAAGCCATTCGCCGCTCCACCGACCTGCCGCTCGACGTGCATCTGATGATCGTCCAGCCCGAACGTTACCTGCAAGCCTTCGCCGACGCCGGGGCCGACCACCTGATCGTCCACGTGGAGGCTTGCCCCGATCTGGCCCGCGTGCTGGGACAGATCAGGGCCATCGGCAAGAAGACTGGCGTGGCGCTGAACCCGGAGACCCCGGCGAGCGCCGTGCAGGACTATCTGGGCGACATGGATCTGGTCTTGCCGATGACCGTCCATCCGGGCTTCTCCGGCCAGAAGTTCATGCCCGAAATCCTGCCCAAAATCCGGCAACTGCGCGAATGGATCGAGGCGCGCGGGCTGAAGACCGAAATCGAAGTGGACGGCGGGATAGACAAGCATACCGGTCTGCAGGCGCAGGAGGCGGGCGCGACGGTTTTCGTCGCCGCCAACGCCATTTTCAAAAACGAGTACGGCATCGCGGGCGGCATCCACAGCCTGACGAAGAAATTGACGAGCGCGAAAGCGAGTCCGTAGAATATGACGACTGAAGTCGTCACTACCAAATAATAGTAGTAGCGACTTCAGTCGCCGACGACTGAAGTCGTCACTACAAACAAAAAAGCCGACCTCGAAGGGTCGGCGTGTGGGTGAAGGGCTTCCGGCTTATTCGTTGATCTTGCTCATCGCCTTGATGCACTTGGCGCACAGAATCTTCTGGACTTTCCGGCCGCCTTCGATCACCGACACCTTCTGCAGGTTCGGGCGGAAGAGGCGCTGGGTGCGGTTCTTGGCGTGCGAGACGTTGCGCCCGAACACCGGGGCCTTGCCACAATTAGCGCATTTCATGGTTCCGACTTCCTTTGCGAGCGTGAATACGAGTGCAGGGTTTCCAGACAGCGGGCGGCATCTTACCATAGAGTACAGATTCTATCAACTTGGGGATTGGAATGAACGAGTGAAACCGCTGATGACTCGGATTGCAGTTCTGGCAACAGAGTCCTTGAAATAAGCGTAATCTATTGTCGGACACCCGCTTGTGAATACCACGATCAAGGCTCATGAGAAAGATAGCACGCAATCATGCCTCACTGCATAGCGTCATAAGGACAAAACATGGCGACCGAAATAATCACAGCATTGATTTCGTCAGTTGTCGGCGGGTTGCTGGTTGCCATCGTAAATCATCTCCTTACCAGAAGACGAACCGAAGCAGAAGTCGAAAAGCTCAAGGCAGAAGCCGAGAAGATTAGAGCTGAGACGGAAAAAGTCAGGTCGGAAATTGGTCGGCTAAGTACTACTGTTGAAGAGGCTAGCTATCTGGCTACATCAACTAGTGAACGCATCATCTATGACGGCGCAAAGGGCATCCTTGAGCAGGATATACAGGGACGTGGGGAAATCCAAGACGGAGCGATCGTCTCCGAAGGTGGATATTTTCAACTTCGCAGCTATATTTACAATGGCGAACGGTTGGACTATCTTCCTAGAAATGAGTTATTGGCTGGCCGAAGAATGCGTGTCAGCTTTGAAGCAAAGGTCACTTCCGGCAAATATCTCTTCATAGTCATATTCGCTGAGTACCCTGACGGTAAGCGCCTAGAGACGAAAGAAGTTACAGTTGAACAAGCTGAGTGGACGAAAATGGACCTATACTTTAGGTTTTCGGCAGACCGAGACAGCGTGATGAAGTTTGCATTTGAGCCAAGGGCTCAGGGTAGTCTACAACTCAAAGGTCTAGTGCTGGCAGAGAATCCTAGCTGATTATTCTAGGCGTCCAGCGCGCGTCTGACGCACTCCGTTAGGCAATCCGCGTCAATGCCTCCCAACCTGCAATTCCCGGCGCACCACGAAAAATGACCAGCATGAGTACGAACACTTTACTGCCTTCTTCTCTCCGAGTTGACCGAACCGCCTTCTCTGTCGCGTCGCTGTCAGATGCTTCCGACGAGAAAGCCTACTGGCTATCGCGTACTCCTTATGAGCGCCTCCGCTACATGGAGATGCTCCGCCGGATAAACTATGGACGTAGAGCTGCCGCTCGACTTCAAAGAGTTCTTGAAGTTGCTCAACGCTAAAGGCGTACAATATCTTCTCATCGGAGGATACGCGGTCGGTTATCATGGCTACCCGCGCGCGACGAACGACATTGACGTTTGGATTGCTGTAAATCCCGACAACGCCGAGAAAATGGTCGCCGTACTGCGAGAGTTCGGCTTTGACACGCCCGACCTGAAAACCGAATTGTTTTTGAAGGAACAGAGCATCGTCCGTATGGGGGTTCCGCCCATGCGGATTGAAGTGACCACCAGCATCTCCGGCATAAGTTTCAACGAGTGCTATGCGGAGCGAGTCGTGGATACACTGGACGGTGTAGATGTCAGCATTATCAGCCTGCGGCATTTGAAATTGAACAAAAAGGCCAGCGGGCGTTTCAAGGACCTGAACGATCTGGAAAATTTGCCCTGAGTCTCTATCCGCGAATCCGCGGTTCCTTTTTCCCAGATGAGCAAGCCTATGCCCAGTGAAAGTACTTCTCTCGGACGCATCGAAATCTCTCCCAACGCCATTGCCACCATCGCCAGCCAGGCGGCCCTGCAATCTTACGGCGTCGTCGGCATGGCCCCTAGGAACGTGGTAGACGGGCTGACCACTATCCTAACCCGCGATCCGCGCCACGGCGTGGAGGTGCTGGTGAACGGCGACGAGATCACCATCAACCTGTACATCATCGTCGAATACGGCACGCGCATCTCGGCGGTGGCCAACAGCATCGT
This sequence comes from Anaerolineales bacterium, assembly GCA_034435515.1. Lineage (GTDB taxonomy): Bacteria > Chloroflexota > Anaerolineae > Anaerolineales > UBA6663 > DATDRS01. The sequence goes on along the minus strand of DAOTXG010000287.1, from coordinate 3,212 downwards.
CAACCTGGTGCGCTTCAACGTGGAAAAAATTCTCGGCCTGAAAGTGGGGGAGGTCAACGTCCACGTGCAGGGCCTGCGCGTGAGCAACACCGACGCTTGATCCCCGGCGGGAACGGCTGGCGCAGCTAAAATCCGTTTCGTCCGTTCAATCCGTTATCCCCACTCCATGACTAACCGCGACCTCGCCACTGCGCGCGCCGAACGGCAGATCCGCTTCGCCGCCGAGCTCCGCCGCTGCGACGGGCAGGGCTTGAAGAAACTGACCCGCGCCGCGCTCGCCTGGCTCAACACCAACCACGCCGCCGTCAACGCCCTCAACGTCTTCCCGGTGCCGGACGGCGACACAGGGACGAACATGGTCCTCACCATGCAGGCCGCGTGGAACGAAATCGCCGAGAGCGGCGAGAACAACGTGAGCAAGGCGGCGCACGCCGTCGCCCACGGCGCGCTCATGGGCGCGCGCGGCAACTCGGGCGTCATCCTCTCGCAAATCTGGCGCGGGTTTGCGCGCGCCCTGGGGGACGCCGACGCCTTTGACGCCGACGGCCTGGTGAAAGCCGTTCAGGAGGGCCGCGACACCGCCTACCGGGGCGTGGGCAAACCGGTCGAGGGCACGATCCTGACCGTCATCCGCGAAACCGCCGACGCTATGACCCGCGCGCGCGCCGACAGCGCCGACCTGCGTTACCTGCTCGAAACGGCGGTGAACGCGGCGCACGTTTCCGTGGCGCGCACGCCGGAACTGCTGCCGGTGCTCAAGCAGGCGGGGGTGGTGGATGCGGGCGGCAAAGGGCTGGCGATCATCCTGGAAGGCATGTTGCGCTACTTGCGCGGCCAGTCGCTCGACCAGCCGATGGAGGCCCTGGTCAAGCCGTTGAGCCTCGACGCCGTCGGCGCGGCGATGACGGCTGTGGAGCCGGGGCAGGAGTGGGAGACGGTCGTGGACTTCCGCCCGCGCGGCGCGCTGGATATGCAGTCGTTCTACACCCGCCTGGAGCCGCTGGGCACGTCCATTCAAATCGGCGAGGGGGACGGCCTCTATCGCGTCCACATTCATCTGCTCAAGACCAAACGCTACGAACCCATCGAGCTGGCGGAGGAGTTCGGGACGGTGGTCGGCGTCCACATGGAGAACCTGCTCGACCAGATGGAGGGGCCGGAAAGCGCGCGGGCTGAGGCTGCCGTCCCCCTGGCGAAGGTCCAGCCGGGCCAGATTGGCGTGATTGCCGTCTCGCCGGGGGTCGGCCTGTCGCGCGTCCTCGGCTCGCTCGGCGTGGCCGCCATCGTCTCCGGCGGGCAGACGATGAACCCCTCGACCCAGGACATCCTGGAAGCCATCGGCGCTGTCCCGACCGGCCGCGTCGTCGTCCTGCCGAACAATAAGAATATCATCCTGGCTGCGCAGCAGGCCGCCGGGTTGTCGGTCAAGCAGGTGGCGGTCGTCCCCACGCGCACCGTGCCGCAGGGCATCGCCGCGATGCTCAGTTACATGCCGGAGGGTGATCTCGACGCTGTGCGCGCGGCGATGGAGAAGGCCGCCGGAGCGGTCGAGACCGGCGAGGTCACCACGGCCACGCGGACGGTGGAACTGGATGGGGTCGCCGTCCGCGAGGGACAGATCATCGGCCTGCACAACGGTTCGCTCAAAACCGCCGGCGACGACCTGCCGGGGACGACCCTGCGCCTGCTCGACCTCATGGGCGCGGGCGAACGGGAGCTGATCTCGCTGTATTATGGCGCCGAGGTGACCGAGGCGCAGGTTGGAGAAATGGTCGAGGCCATCCGCGCCGCCTACCCCGACCAGCAGGTCGAAATCCACAGCGGGGGACAACCGCATTACTACTACATCTTATCTGCCGAGTAGCGGTTGGCAGATAGCCGATAGCCGATGGCAAATAGCGGATAGCAGATAGCCTTTGCCATCAGCCATTCGCTATCAGCCATCTGCCATCCGCCATCCGCCATCTGCCAGACGCCCCATGCCCAAAGTCCGCATCGTCACCGACTCCACCGCGCATTTTTTCGACCCGGCTTTGCCTGAAAAGTACGACGTCGCCGTCGTCCCGCTGACCATCCATTTCGGCAAGCACTCGTTTAAAGAAGGGGTGGAGATCAACACCGAGCAATTCTTCCAACGCCTGGCCGCGGGCGACCCCATCCCCACCGCGGCTTCGCCCGCCGCCGAACAGTTCGCCGCCGTCTACGAGAAGGTCGCCCGCTCCACCGACAAGATTCTCTCGATTCACCTCTCGTCCAAACTCAGCCGCACCTGCCAGAATGCCCACGCCGGGAGCGAAGCCCTGGCCGGGCGGTGCAAGATTCACGTGATCGATTCGCTCTCGACGTCCATCGGCCTCGGCTGGCTGGTGGAAGCCGCCGCCCTGGCCGCCGAGCGGGGCGACTCACAGGACGACGTCGTCCGCATCGTGCGCGGCATGGTCCCCCGCCTGTACAGCGTATTCTTCACCGAGACGATGGATTACCTGGCGAAGGCCGGGCGGGTGGGCAAAGCGCAGGCGACGCTCGGCGCGATGCTCGGCATCAAACCGTTCCTCACGCTGGAGGAGGGCGACCTCACGCCCATGGAAAAAGTGCGCACGCGCCCGCAGGCGATTGAAAAACTGGTCGAGTTCGTCGTCGAGTTCTCGGTCATCGAGCGGCTGGCTATCCTGCAGAGTTCGCCGCGCCACACCGACGACACGCGGCTGCTGCTGGAGCGGCTGGCGATGGACTTCCCCGGACGCCAGTGGCCGGTGCTCACCTACGGCCCCTCGCTCGCCACCTTCCTCGGCCCGGACGCGATGGGGGTGATGGTGTTAGAGGGAGAGGCTGAGCCGGAGTAGCCGAGGGCGGCAGATCACGTATTGCGTATAGCGTATTGCGTATCGCCGTGGCGACGCCGAAATTCTCTCGCTTCACCTGGCCTCGACGCTCAGCGGATAATAATTCTTCCGAAGGGAAACCGACAAGGCGATGACTGGTCCCAGCGCAAACCACGGCCATTTCCAGCGTTGGGCCAACCCTATTACTCCGATGCCGGCCAGTACAATCGCGGCCGGATAGAGGGGCATTTGGTAACGGTAGTGATGCCAGGTGGCCGTTTGCAGAGTGGCCGTTGCCAGAGCGCCGCTGGCTATCCAAAGCGCACAGATAATCGCCAGGCGGCGGGTTTCTGTCTTGCGCCACAAGGTAATCGCTCCGACGGCTGCCAG
>DAOTXG010000286.1:0-4126 GCA_034435515.1 Anaerolineales bacterium | reverse complement strand
ATTTCGCCTGGATTGATCCAGAGTTGAGATGCCAGGTCGGGATGGTTGAAGTCAATTCCTGTATCAATGATGGCGAGCGTCACAGAGATCGAACCCGTCGTGATCTCCCAGGCTTGTGGGGCCTGAATCCTGACCGGGCCATACTGGCTGGCCCAATGAGGATCGGAAGGCGTGATGACGGTAGCATGAACCAGGTAATGAGGTTCGACTAACTCGACGCCGGGCGCGCCGCGCAGTCGCGTGACCATCTCTGGCACACTACCCGCTGGCACTTTGAGCACCTTGACTTGCAGGCGCGGCAGGTCCCGATGCAGGCGGAGAGGCTGTCCGCCGGCGTAGGGCGCTATCGAACTGAGCGAGGTCCCGGCCTTGAGCCGGATGACAACCTCGTCCGCAATATATTGAGCCGCCGGCGCTGCGCCGTAATCGGCTGCTCCGGCGGCGCTGGCAAAAAGATCAGCCCGCGCAGTGGCAGTTGATGTGAAAGGCAGCAACATGACGGCGAAGATCAGAATAGCCCGCCAGGCATTGAAGGACAATTGGCTGGTCATAGCCATGCGAAAGGCACGAGTGAATTATAAACTTGTTTGACGGCGCAGGGTATACATGACCAATGACCTACCAGGAATTTGGCCGCCAGCGACCCGTCGGGTACAATCGTTCGCGCTTTCGGCCAGTGATCGCTTATCCGGTCTGTCATGCCCCTCACCTTCTCCGCCGCCACCAGGCTTGCCCCCCTCGCTGTCATCCTGGCGGCTGCCGCAGGCGTCGCATTGGCGCGTCCTGCGCCCATTACGGCGATGGATCAGGAGCAGACGCGCCTCGACCAGGCCGCGCCCGTTCCGCGCGGCACAGTAACTCTCCGTCAGACGTTCATCGCCGCCCATAACGGCCTCTCGGCGGTTGAGTTGCTGGCGGTGGTTCATTCCGGCGCGCCGCCAACGGCGACGCTGTCGCTGAGTTTGCTAGACGCAAACATCGAGGTGCTCGCCACACAGGTCTTTTCCCGCGTGGTTCACAATGCGCCACTGCGCCTTACCTTTGAGCCTGTGCCTGACTCGGCCGGAAAAACGTACACGCTGGCGCTCAAAGGGAGCGCCGATAATAACACCACCGCGTGGGCTTACAGCCTCGACGGTTACGCTCGCGGCCAGTTGACGGCGAGTGATTCGCCCCTCGGCGGCGACTTCCGTTTTTCGACGACCTACACTTATCTCTGGATGGACTGGGTGCGCGATGTAGCGCGATACACAGGTCGGTTAGCCGTGCTGGCCCTGCCTTTATGGGCCGTCCTGTTTGCCCCCGGCCTGTTGCTCCTGCGATGGCTGGGCCCCGTGGAAGGCAATGTCTGGGTGCGCTGGGGCTTGGCGCTGGGCCTCAGTCTCAGTCTGCTTCCCCTGGCGTGGCTGTGGATCACTGTCGTCGGCTTGCGCTGGTCGGGTTTGACATTAGGGTTAGTCTACATTGGAATCGGTCTCGCCGTTCTCTGGCTTAGCGCCGCGCAGGTGCTTCGCACGTATGCGGCGCAACGGCAGCCTGGAATAAAACCTGTCTGGATTGATGGGTTCGGCGGAGGCAGAGACGTTCCACCGGAACGTCTCTACGCCGTAAACACATTTGGAAAACCCCGCATGCCGATGGTCTCACGGCACGACTGGCTTGTGGCGCTAGTCCTATTCGCCAGCCTGGCAGTGCGTTTGCTGGCGGCGCGTGATCTGGCATTCCCGGCCTGGGTCGACTCATCCCATCACTTCATTATCGCACGGTTGTTGGCCGAGACCGGCCGCGTGCCGGCCAGCTATTATCCGCTTATGCCGGTGGACTCGTTCTCGTACCATTTTGGCTTTCACGCCCTGACCGTCACGCTCCATTGGCTTACCGGCCTTTCCCTGATAGACGTCTTTCTCCTCGTCGGCCAGGCGCTAAACGGCTTGATGCCGTTGGCCGTCTACGCCGGGGCGGCCTGGCTGCTTGGCCGACATCGTCCCGGCCTGATCGCCGCCTTTTTTGTCGGCCTGGTCTCGCTTTTCCCGGCTTACTATCTGTCCTGGGGGCGATACACGCAGTTGACTGGCCTGCTCATTCTCGCGCCGCTGCTGGGGAGCGTCTGGAGGTTGACCGCGCCCGTGTCTGATGGTGCAGCGATGAAGGCCTCCTTCAAACCCGCGTTTCTTGTCAGCCTGCTTGCCGCCGGGCTGTTGCTCACCCATTATCGCCTTTGGGCCTTCTTTGCTGTCTTTGTGCTGATGGCGCTGGTTGCCGGAGGACGAGGCGGCTGGCGCGGCGTGCTGATGGCCGCAGTCATCGGCGCGCTGCTGTCGCTGCCCTGGTCGGCACATCTGGGCCTGGTCAATGTTGGGCCGGTGCTGCCTGACATCCAGCGACTGGCCTCGCCCGCCAATTACAACCGTTTTCCGGTGGAGTACTTTCAGCGCGAGCTGGAAAAAGGCTGGATGGCGCTGGCGCTGCTGGGAATAGCCTGGGGAATGCTGCGCCGGGAACGGGGCATATGGCTAGTCGCGGGTTGGGTCGCCCTCACGTTTGCACTGCTCAATATCGGGCCGGGCACCTGGGTGGTGAACAACAACTCCTGGGCCATCACGCTTTTTCTCCCCGGCGCCTTTGTGCTAGGCTGGCTGGCCGAGGCAGGGGTGGACTGGGCCGAGAAAGCCATCAGGGCGACCTCCAGCGCACAGCCGGAGGAGGAAAGCTTGACGACAAGCGACAGAGATAGGCAAGTCGGGCCAAGTTTGATGTGGGTACGCAGCCTGATGAGCTGGGCAAGTCTCATGCTGATCGCGGGGCTGATCGCTTATGCCGGCGTGAAAGGGATAGCGGCTCAGGTGAGCATCGCCAACGCAGCCACGATCCTGGCCAGGGCGGATGACGTCCCAGCGCTGCAGTGGGTTGATCAGAACACACCCTCTGACGCCGTCTTTTGGGTGAGCGGATGGCAGTGGCTCAACAACATCTGGGCCAGTTCTGACGGCGGCAGTTGGATTTGGCCGCTGACGGGCCGGCGGACGACGCTCCCGCCGTTGGATTATTCATCTCAAGCAGGCTGGCGGGAAACCGTGAGGACTTTCAACGAGCAGGCAGCCAAAATCCAGGATGCCAGCACGCCGGAGACGCTGGCGCTGCTGCGCTCGGCTGGGGTCACGCACGTCTACATCGGCGCGCGCGGCGGCAACCTGAAGCCGGAGATGTTCGTGAACAGCCCGCACTACCGCCTGCTTTACACCAACGGAGCGTGTTGGGTGTTCAAGGTGATTGGGTCAGCCAATCCATGAGAGGCGCGTAGCTCGCGCTTCCCCAGGCGCGACTAAGGGTAAGGCGCAAGCGGCGGCGGGAAAATCAAACCGCGCTCCAGGAGCACTTCATCATTGACGATCCGGGTTCCCTGCGCGTCAAACGCCGGGAGCCGGACGAGGGTATCGGCCCGGATCAGGCCGACATACAGATCGAGGGCGGGCGGCGTCTGACCCTCGGGGAAGATGAGTGTATGCTCGTCGAGGATGGTCTCGCCGCGCCGCCAGAGCGAAGTCGGGTACCAGCCCCCGCGCGGCTCACTGTCTCCCTGGGCATACGCCGTCCGCGGGGTGTCGCGCAGATGCACGAAGACGATATAGTTTTCTGTGATGTCTGCCGATACCTGCCAGAGCAATGACACCCGCGCGCCGCGATTATCCGGCGCGGTTTGCGTTTCGTAGCCCTTTAATGTGATCCCGTCGCCGAAGCGATAGTGTACCGCGCGCGCTGCGCGGGTCAAATCCGGGGCCGGGCTGGTCGCCAGGACTTTTAGGGGGAGCACAGCGAACTCGGCGACTTCCTGTTCCCCGGCGGACGGCGTGACCGGAAGGGCGATGCCGGTGGCGGCATCGAAAAACCACACGTGCAGGCTGGCGGCGGCGGGCGCGGGCAGGCTTTTCCAGACCGGCACCGAATATCTGTCGCAGAAGCGCTGATTGACGCGCCAGAACGAAGTCGGGTAATTACCTCGCCCCGGATAAGTATTCAACCGCCCATAGCCCTGCCCGTCCGGGCCGACGACTTCGAGGGCAAGCGTGTAGTTGCGAGCGATTGAAGCGAGCGCCTGCCAACACAGGGTAACCCTGAAATTCTGGCC
>DAOTXG010000285.1:0-4395 GCA_034435515.1 Anaerolineales bacterium | reverse complement strand
GCCCACAACAGCGCGGCGACGGCGAGGTGCGCGGTGCGCGACCACGGCGGCAGGCGGAGCAGGACGTTGCCAATGCCAAGGCCGAATTGCACGACTATGAGCAGGGTAAGAACGGCTGCAGCCGTGCGGAAGCCGCGCGCCTCACGCCCGGCCCGCGCCAGCCGCCACAACGTGAGGCAGGCGGTGAGCGCCACGCCGAACGCGGTGAAGCGGTGCAGCAGCTGGATTTTGACGAGTTGCGGGAAGATGATCTCCGTCGCCTCCGCGCCGCAGTGGGGGAAGGCCGGGCAGGCCAGCGAGGCGCCAGTGCGCGTGACGTAGGCGCCGGTGAGGATGAGCAGGTAAGTGACGGCGGCAGTGACGGCCATCGCGACCGGCAGGCCCCGGTCACGTTTGACGAGCGCGTGAGCCTGGGCCGCGAGTTTTTGCGCCGCCGGGTGCGTGACGGCGACCTGCGAGGCGACCAGACCCGCGATCGCCATCGCTACGCCCGTGTGCATCCACCCGCTCGACGGCGGCAGTTCCAGGAGGACGTGGAGGCCGCCCAGACTGACCTGCACGACGAGCAGGCCAATCGCCAGCATCGCCGGGACGAAGACCCACGCCTCGCGGCGGTAACCGCGCCAGGCCAGGACGCCCAGGCCCACGATTTGCGCGCCGGTCAGCGCGCCGAGGAACCGGTGCGAGAACTCAACCCACGCCGAGAGTTTGAGCGGGGGCACCACCTGCCCGTAGCACAACGGCCAGTCGGGGCAGCCGAGGCCATTGCCGGTGACGCGCACGATGCTGCCCACGGTCATCAGGACGATGACGCTGACGAAAGCAGCCAGGCTCAGGGCGGCGTAGCGCCGCGCGATGAGCGTGGATTCGCGCGAGAGGGACGGGGCGGCGGTGATGACGACGCTCATGATTTCTCCAAACATGGCTGATTGTGGATTGCTGATTGCTGATTGACGTTCTCGACACAATCACCAATCACGCGAAGCGGTCAACAATCAGCAATCACAAGACTACGTCCACACAAATCATCAACAGCACAAAGGCCAGGTAGACGTTCGAGGCGACGAAGAGCGCGCGGGCGCGGGCAGGGTTCGGCCTGGCGATTAAAAGGGCGCAGCGCCGCGCGAGTTCGGCGGTGGCGAGCGCGACTGGGGCGAAATACAACCAGCCAAGCTCGGGGAGCGCGCCGAGGGCCAGCGCGGCGAAGCCGGTGGCCAGGGCGTGCACGGCCACCCAGATGGCGGAGCGGCGGAGCGAAGTCCGCGCGGGGAGCATAGGCACGTTCACCCGCGTGTAATCGTCGCGGCACATGATGGCGAGGCTCCAGAAGTGCGCCGGCGTCCACAGGAACACGAGCAGACCAAGGATGATCACGCCTGGTTGCGACCAACCCGGGGCCGCGAAGCCAGTCGCCGGGCCAACTGCCGCGCCGCCGCACAGCACCGCGCACGTCCCGGCTAACCCGCCGACGACGATGTTGAGCACGGTGCGCGGCTTGAGCCAGACGGTGTAGACGCCAGCGTAGATGACTGCGCCGCCAATCGAGAAGACGGCCAGCGCGGGGTTGAAAGGCAGCGCCGCAAGCGAGGGGACGAAGATCATCGCCAACGCGGCGACTGGGACCCAGCGGGGATGGGTGATCGCGCCGGTCACGAGCGGGCGGCGTCTGGTGCGGCGCATCGCGGCGTCGGCGGTTTGTTCGAGATACTGGTTCAACGCGGACGCGCCCATCGCCGCGACTCCGCCGGTCAGGGTCATCCAGATCAGCGGGCTGAAGCCCGGCCACCCGCCCGCCGCGAGAAAGGCGCCGCCCGTCCCGGCGAAGAGGAGCAAGGCCACGATCCGCACTTTGAACAGTACGGCCAGCAGGCGGATGAACGCCGCGACGCTCGCCGCCGTCAAAGGGCGCGGCGCGAGCGCGTTTGCAGAAGGGGTCTCAATAGGAGATGTCACCGTGACTCCTCGCTCAATGCGGTAGATCGGCGCGAAGCCCTTTTGACCTGGGCGCGCTGCATGTTGCGCACGTAAAACGGATAGCCGATCCCCAGCAGGAGCGCGAACGAAAACCACTGAATGGCGTAGCCCAGGTGCGAGCCTTCGCTCAGGTCAAGTTTAGGCTGAGAGCGGTAGGGCAGTCCCGCGCTTGGGGAAGCGCGTTCCACGCTGGGGGAAGCGCGTTCCACGCTTGAGGAGGCGGGATCGGGCGACTGTTGGATGTAGATCGTCGGCAGCAAGCGAGGCGAGACCTGTTCGGCGATGCGCTCGACATTCGCCAGATTCCACATCAGCAGATGCCCGGCGGGGTCCGGCACGCCGCCGAAATCGGGCTTGCTCTGCGAGCGGCGGAGGATGCCTCTTACTTCGACCAGCCCCGGCTCGTCGTACTTACCCCAATTTTCGGGCGCGGTATCTTCCAACGGGATCCAGCCCCGGTCCACCAGCACGGCCTGCTTGCTCCCGTCCAAGACGAGCGGGGTGAGCAGATGAATGCCGGGGCGCAGCGCCGCGCGGCCGTCCCAAAGGGATGCTTCGCGATCGTCCCAGGCCTGGTTGCGGAGCGCGACCTGCTGTGAGAAATCGTACTGGCCGACGACCACTACCGCGCGATATTCCATCGCGGCGAGGTCGGCCCCCAGCGCCGCGCCGCTCAGGTTCAAGGGAGGCTGCGCCTGCTGCTCGAGCACGCGGGCGTTGAAAGCGCGGCGCGCGGCCAGCCGGTCGAACTGCCAGACGCCCAGGCGCGCCATGACGCCGACGGCGGCGATGACGAGCAGGGTGGTCCACCACCACTGGCGGCTGAAGAGAAGTCGGAGCATGGAGCGTGTGGTTGATAGCATATGGCTTATGGCAGATGGCATATCGCGGATGGCATATAGCATATCGCTGATCGCATACCGCGTATCGCTTATGCAGATCGCCGATTGCCATAGGCGATACGCGATGGGCCTCGCTATTTGCTATCTGCCATTCGCCATCTGCCATCCGCTATCGGCCAGATGACGAGGCTGTACAAGAATATTAGCACAGCCATCGGCGGCCCCGCAAAGGCGACGGCCTGGAGGCGCGTCGCCAGCGTCACGCGCGGACGCACGTCGAGGTTGAGGTAGCGGCTGGGCCGGAAGGTGCAGGCGTAGGCGAACGAGTTCGCCTGATCGAGCAGCAGGCTGGCCGAGGCCCCCGGCGGCGCCCAAACCGGCCCCAACTGGTGCGCGACCGAGTCCTCGTTCTTCACGACCAGCGTGTCGCCGACGACGAAGGCCATCTCGGCGGGGATCGTCGGCGGGGACTCGCCCTGGGCCACGCGCTCCGCCGTGCCCGCCGGGATGACGAGCTCGACCCGCTGCGGGACGTGATCGCTCTGGTCCTTGAGAATCACAAACGTGACCTCGCTCATGGCCCAGGCCAGGAAGAAGCCGAGGCCAAGCGAGAGAAGGAGGCGCGAGCCGATAGTGTTGAAAGAGGCTTTCCTCATGGCTCGTCTCAGCGATTCCGAAGCAATTGTCGAATGTCCCGAGCAATCTCCTCAGCGGGCGTGTCGGTCGTGTAAGTGAGCCTGAGGTTACCCTGGGCATCTATGGCGTAGATGCGGGAGGCATGGGCGACTTCGCCGCCGCTCTGCTTCTCCTGATAGACGCCGTAAGTTTTCCACACCGGCTCTAATTCGGCGCGCGTCCCGGTCAGCCCGACGAAGGACGGATCGAATTTCGCCAGGAATTCGCGCAGTCGCGCGGGCGTGTCAACTTCCGGGTCAACGGTGACGAGGACGAACTGCACCCGCTCGGCCTCGCGGCCCAACTCAGAGCGGATTTGCTTGAACCGGGCCATCGTCGCCGGGCACTCGTCGGGACAGGTGGTGTAGCCGAAGAAGAGCAAGACCACGCGGCCCGCCTGCGCGCTCAGGCGGAAAGCCTGTGCATTCTGGTCTGTGAGCGAGAAATCGCTCGCCAGGACCGGCGGCTCGATCACCGCACCGTGAAAGACGTAAGGCCGGGCGAACCAGGCCATCCCGGCGAGCGTGGCGCCTACGACGACCCCCAGCGCCACGCGGAGCGTAGCGTATCGCATATCGCCTATCGCGTATTGCGTATTACGTATCGCAGATCGCAGATCGCGGATCATTCACATCTATAGAGGTTAAGATTTGCTTTTTGAATCTGGTGTCAACGGATACGAAACGGATAAACGGATAGTATGCGATAAATCCGATTGTCCGTTTCATATCCGTTGACGCCGAGTCAAAATCATTTTCTTGATCTCTATATCGCTTGTGATTGGCGATGGGCGATACGCCATACGCCATATGCGATAAGCCATAAGCGATAGGCAATACGCAATACGTCATACGCAATACGCCGCCTATCCGCCCGCGACCGTTCCGATGAGGTACAGCGCCGG
>DAOTXG010000284.1:0-6628 GCA_034435515.1 Anaerolineales bacterium | reverse complement strand
GACCACGCCTGCCGCGCGGCCCAGAGCACCCTGGACGAGGCCACGCGCCGGGCGCAGCACGCCGAGGCCCAGGCCCTCTTCACCCAGGACCTGCCCTCCCTGCCGTTGTTCCTGCGGCTCAAGATCGGCGTCGCCCTGCCACGGGTGACCGGTTATCAACTAGACGCGACCGCCAGTTCAGATTTGTGGAATATTGAAGCCATCGGCTTGACCGGGCCGTGAACCTTCTGCCGGGCTGGGAAGTAGATTGCATCAGGACAAAGGCGCTGTTACTTGCCCGGTTTTAGGGCGTGTGCTATAGTTTTGCCGCTTGAGGAAGGAGGTGGTCACCCGCCGCGACACTTTGCCCTAACGCTCAACCCCAATACCCTCGGTACCACATTTAATTTCCAATTGAGGAGGAGAGAAAATGCTTAAGAGCAAGAAATGGGCGCTGCTGTCTGGCATCATGCTCACCAGCGTGATCCTGGCATCGTGCGCAACGCCAACCCCGCAGACGATTATCCAGACGGCGGTCGTCACCCAGATCGTCGCCGGCACGCCGGTGGAGACGATCATCCAGGTCACCCCCACCCCCGTCCCCGCCGAAGTGTCCGACACCATCATCATCGGCACCTGGCAGCAACCGCGCAGTTTCCTGGGCTATGCCAACTCTCAAGCGATCCGGGTTGAAATTGAGTTGATCTATAAGCCGCGCTGGGTCACCCGCGTCAACTACGGCTATCAGCCCAACCCGGTGCTGGTGGACGGCGACCTGCCGACGTTTGAGAACGGCGGCGCGGTCTTCAAGGACGTGACCGTCAAGGCCGGCGAGCCGATCTTCAACCTCGAGACCTTCCTGGTCGAGCCGGCTGCGGCTGACACCCAGGCCAGGCAACTGGTCGTCACCGGCAAGATCAAGCCCGGGCTGAAGTGGGACGACGGCGAGCCGCTCACCGCTCACGACTTCGTCTTTGCCTGGAAGAAGAACTGCGAAGTGGATTCCGAGGCCATTGACATCACCTACTGCCCACTCGGCTCGGTGGATGGCGCGGGCGGCATCGTCGCTAACTACGAAGCCGTGGACGACACGACGCTGGTGCTCACCCTGGCGCCTGGCGCGGTGGACCCGACCTACCAGCTCCTTGTCTTCGGCGCGAGTAATCAAGACAGTGTGCAGCCTGAGCACCTGTTCAAGGATATGTCCGCGGCGGACATGCTCAAGGACGAGCGCGCCACAGGCGGCGAGAACGCCGTGTCTCTCGGCTACGGCCCGTACAAGATGAAGGAGTGGAAGAAGGGCGACCACATCTCCTTCGAGCCGAACCCCCATTGGGCGGGCGAGCCTCCGACGACCCCCAATGTCATCTACAAGTTCTTCGCCGACTCCACCTCCCTGGCCGCGGCCGTCATCGCCGGCGACATTGACTCCACCAGCGCCATCACCGGCCTCTCGGTGGACCAGGCGCCGTACATGTCCTCGGTCGCCAAGCAGGGCGTGGTGAACTACACGGTGGACAAGAACGCCGCGTCGTTCGAGATGCTTTACATCAACTACAATGATCCGAGCGACAAGACCTTCCAGACCCCGCACCCGGTGTTGAGCGACTACGCCGTCCGCAAGGCCATCGCCCTGGCTTTGAATCGCCAGCAGATGGTAGACACCATCTACTACGGCGATTCGGCGGTGGTGGAGCAGCCGCAGTTGCCGCAGATGGTCTCCTATGACCCCTCGCTGGGCACGATCGCCTACGACCCCGAAGAGTCCAAGAGACTCCTGGAGGAAGCGGGCTGGAAGGACAGCGACGGAGACGGCATCCGTGAGAAGAACGGGGTGAAGGCCTCCATCAACTACCTGACCACGTCCGGCAACCCGCCGCGCCTGAAGGCCTCCCAGGTGCTCCAGGCCAGCCTGAAGGACATCGGCATCGAGGTCAACCTGACCTACCAGCCCTCCTCGGTCACCTTCTCGCAGGACGGTCTGTTTGGCCGCAACTTCGACCTGATCCAGTTCGCCAACGTGTTCTCGGTCGTTGATCCCGTCAGCTGGCTGTTTGGCGTCGCCGCCTGCTCGCAAATCCCCACACCCGAGAACGGCTTCTCCGGCAGCAACTTCGCGGGCTGGTGCCAGCAGGACGCCGCCAACGCCGCCACCCACGCGAACTTCCTGAGCCTGGACACGGCGGAGCGCAAGGCCGACTGGAAGATCGTGCTCGAGAAGTACTTCGCCCCGCCGGAAGGCGACGACTACCGGACGGGCGGCTTCCCGGTGATCCCGCTCTTCACGCGCCCGACCTACCTGGCCATCGCGCCTGGCCTGGAAGGCGCGGCGCTGGACTCGACCGAGTACTTCACCTGGAACGACCAGACCTGGAAGCTCACCCTCCAGTAATGACACCCACGTGCGACGCACTCGCGCAGCCCCTCCGGGCGAAGCGCGCGCGTCGCGCGCGTCGCGCGTAACTCCCCTTCCCCTCCGCCGCTGAGGGGAAGGGGACATATTAAAGAAGCGAGGTGGAGAGATGCAAAATTTCTTAATTCGCCGGGCCGTGCAATCCGTCATCGTGCTGATCTTATCCTCGATGGTCGTCTTTTCCCTGCTCTACCTCGCGCCCGGCGGCCCCCTCTCGGAAATCATCCTCAGCAAGCGCCAATCCGCCCGCTTCCCCATCCGGCAGGAAGACATTGACCGTTTGATGAAGCAATACGACCTCGATCTGCCCCTGTGGCAGTCTTACACCCGCTGGGCCATCGGCTGGCCCAACTACCCGGATCGCCCGCCGCGCTACGGCGTCATCCGCGGTGACTTTGGCGAGTCGTGGCGCATCTCCGAGCACGAGCCGACCATGCGCGTGATCCTGCGCGTCCTGCCCAACACGCTCAAACTCACCGTGGCCTCTGTCCTGCTCTCCCTGCTGGTAGGCATCCCGGTCGGCATCTACTCCGCCGTGCACCAGTATTCCAAGGTGGATTATCTGGTGACCACGGGCACGTTTTTCGGCACGGCCATGCCGGTGTTCTGGCTGGGCACCATGCTCATCCTGGTCTTCGCCTTCAAGTTCAAAGAGTGGGGCCTGCCCTTCCTGCCGCCCGGCAGCGTCACTTTTGCGCGGGATACGACGATCCCGCTCCTGGGCCGCATCGAGCACGGGTCGGTCCTGGATCAACTGCTGCACCTGTTCTTGCCCACCCTCACGCTAAGCCTGCTGTTCATGGCCGGATGGAGCCGTTTCACCCGCGCCTCCATGCTGGAAGTGCTGCGGCAGGACTACGTGCGCACGGCTCGCGCCAAGGGGCTGATCGAGCGCGTGGTCATCGCCCGGCACGCGCTGCGCAACGCGCTCATCCCGCTTGTCACTATCGTCACCCTGCAACTGCCGTTCCTCTTCGGCGGCGCAGTCATCACTGAGACGATTTTCAACTGGCAGGGCATGGGCCTGGTGTTCGTGGACAGCCTGTTCCAGAGCGACTGGCCGGTGGCGATGACGTACCTCCTCATCCTGGCCGCGCTCACCGTGGCCTCCAATTTGCTGGCCGACATTCTCTACACCGTCGTTGACCCCCGCATCCGCTTTTCGTAGGAGCCTACTATGGCCGTCGCCGAACTGACCCGCGAACAACTGCTGACCCCCCAGGAAACCAGCCAGCTGCAACTGGTGTGGGAACGCTTCCGGAAGCACCGCCTGGCTGTGGTGGGCGTGGTCGTGCTGCTGAGTCTGTACCTGTTCGCCTTCGCCGGGCCGCTCGTCAGCCCGTACGACCCGGAGACCCAGTTCATCGCCCAGGAAAACGGCGTCCCCACGCTCAAGAACCTCTTTGGGACGGACGAACTGGGGCGCGACGTGATGACGCGCCTGATGTACGCCGGGCGCATCTCGCTCGTGTTGTCCGTCGTCGTCACCTTCGGCGCCATTCTGATCGGGGTCGCCGTCGGCGCGGTGTCCGGCTATTTCGGAGGCTGGGTGGATACCCTCGCCATGCGCTTTGTGGACTTCATGCTCACCCTGCCGCTGCTGCCGCTGCTGCTGATTCTCTCGGCGATGAACCAGCGGGGCGGCCTGCCGATTGACGTCCCGGATTTCATGAACGCCTTTTTCGCCTGGGTCTGGTCCATGAGCCCCGACCGCGCCGAAGGCGTCCTCATCCTGGGCGCGATCCTGGTCTTGTTCAACTGGATGAGCGTCGCGCGGCTGGTGCGCGGGCAGATATTGGCCCTGCGGAACATGGAGTTCACCGACGCGGCGCGGGCGCTGGGGGCCTCGCCCTGGCGCATCATCACCCGGCACATGATCCCGAACGCGCTGGCGCCCATCATCGTGCAGGCCACCTTCGATTTCGGCAGCATCATCGTCCTGGAGGCCGCGCTCTCGTTCGTGGGCTTTGGCGTGCAGCCGCCCTCCGCCAGTTGGGGCAATATGCTCAACAACGTGCGCGACTTCATGCTGGTGCAGCCCTGGCGCGCCTTCGTGCCGGGCCTGGCGATCTTTCTCGCTTCCATCTCTTACAACTTCGTGGGCGATGCGCTGCGCGATGCGCTCGACCCGCGCCTCAAGTTGTGATTGCCAGCGGCGGCCCTTCAGACTATACTTCAGACCCTAAGGGTCTCCGAGACCCTTAGGGTCTGGATAGATAAGATGCCCTCTCCCTTCCCTGGCATGGACCCCTACCTGGAACGACCGAGCCTGTGGCCGGACGTTCACTATCGGCTGATCATTGCGTTAGCCGATGCGCTGGGGCCGTTGGTCGCCCCGAAGTATTACGTCGCCGTCGAGGAGCGCGTCTATCTCGTTGAAGCCCCGCAGCGGCAGTTCGTGGGCAAACCAGATGTGGCCGTCGTCGGGGGGCCAGAGCCGCGCCAGGGCGCGGCCACGCTCGCGTTTTCGCCGCCCGCCGTCGAAGTCCTGCTGCCCGAGCCGGAAGAGGACAAACGCCAGATTTACCTGGAGGTACGCGATCCGGTGGACGACGAGGTGATCACTGCCATCGAAGTCCTCTCCTATACCAACAAGCGCCCCGGCGAGACCCGGGAGGAATACGAGATCAAACGGCGCATGCTCCTCGCCACGTTCACTACCCTGATCGAGATTGACCTCCTGAGCGCCCACCCGCCGATGCCCATGACAGGCGGCCAGACAAGCGATTACCGCATTCTCGTCAGCCGCTACGAGCACCGCCCCCGCGCCGCGCTGTATCCGTTCTCAGTGCGAGACCCCATCCCAGTCTTCCCGGTCCCTCTGCGCCCCGGCGAACCCGAGCCCCAGGTGGACCTGAAACCGCTGTTGGACGGCATTTACGAGCGCGCCAGTTATGCCCGGCGCGTGAATTACCGCCGGCCCCCCGAACCGCGCCTGGCGGAGAGTGATGTGGAGTGGGCGGAGGCGCTGCTCCGTGAGAAACTGTAGAGATATATGATTTTGACTCGGCGTCAACGGATGCGAAACGGATAAACGGATTGGCTCATGTCCAGCATATGTGAAACGTGCGACGCACTTCCGAAGTACGTCACACGTCCCCACACTTTCTATACATGAGCTACGGATTTATCGCGCACTATCCGTTTATCCGGTTTATATCCGTTGACACCGACTCAGAAAGTAAATCGTAATTCTGAGGACGATATGGCTGAAGTCGAAACCAGAGCGAACGGCAACATCCTGGAAGTCAAAAACCTGAAGACCTACTTCTTCACCGAGGACGGCGTCGTCAAATCGGTGGACGGCGTGGACTTCACCGTCCGGCGCGGCGAAGTGCTGGGGCTGGTGGGCGAGTCCGGCTGCGGCAAGAGCGTGACCTCGCTCTCCATCATGCGCCTGATCGGCATGCCCGGCAAAACCATCGAGGGCGAGATCGTCTTCGACGGCCAGGACCTGCTTAAACTCCCCGAAGCCGACATGGTGCACATCCGCGGCAACCGTATCTCGATGATCTTCCAGCAGCCGCAGTCCAGCCTCAACCCGGTCTTCCGCGTGGGCGACCAGATCGCCGAAGTCCTCGACATCCACCGCTCGCTGGGCCGGGAAGACGGCTGGCGGCGCGCGATTGACCTGCTCAAAATGGTCGGCATCTCCGACGCCGAGCGCCGCGCCATGGCCTTCCCGCACGAACTGTCCGGCGGCATGGCCCAGCGCGTGATGATCGCCATGGCCCTGGCCTGCGTCCCGGAGCTGCTCATTGCCGACGAGCCGACGACGGCGCTCGACGTCACCATCCAGGCCCAGATTCTCGACCTGATGCGCGAGCTGCGCACGAAGATGCAGGCTTCCATCATCCTCATCACGCACGACCTGGGCGTCGTCGCCGAGATGTGCGAGCGCGTGGCCGTGATGTACGCCGGACAGATCGTCGAGCAGACCGAGGTGAAGACGCTCTTTGCCGAGCCGAAGCATCCCTACACCCAGGGGCTGATCGGCTCTATCCCCGTGCTGGGGGTCGTGAAAGACTCGCTCGACACAATCCCCGGCTCGGTGCCGAATTTGATTAATCTCCCGCCAGGCTGCCGGTTTGCTCCGCGCTGCCGCTATCGCGTCGAGCACAACCTCAGCATTTGCATTGACAAATTGCCTGAACTCAAGCCGGTCGCGCCGGACCACCTGGTGCGCTGCTGGCTGTATCACAGCGACCCGGCTTCGGGCCACACCGCGCCGCTGAC
>DAOTXG010000283.1:0-4382 GCA_034435515.1 Anaerolineales bacterium | reverse complement strand
CAGTGAGGCTACGTCAATGAATACGGCCAGACATACTAACGCAGCACTGACGCCAGTCGCCCTCGCCGCAATGGTGATAGCCTTTAGCCTGATGCTCTACCAGCCGGTGATGAGCAGTTTGGAGGTGGCGGGCAGTGCGAGGCCGCCGCTGGCCGCCAGACTCGCCCCCGGCACAGATGCCCTGTTGCAGCAGACCGCCGCCCATCTGTCCAGAATGCAGAGAGGGGCGAGCATCGGCGGCTTTCCCGCCTTCGAACCCCCGGATGACAAATATCGGCGTAAAATAGAGAATGAGGCTTATACGGCGCGGGATGTCAACGACTGGGTCGGCGATATCAACAACTTTCTGCGCCAGATTGCGGACAAAAATCCAGGGCTGACGCTGGAAGAGATATTGCAGAGGCATGGCGCGACGCCGGGCCAGATCAAAGAATTCCTGGACGCTCTGCGGGCGGTTCAGGCGACGACAGAAGGTATGGAAGGCTATGGCGTCACTACAGAAACGGCGCAGACGCTCAAGTCCTTGCTGGAATTACTGGGAGTTTCGCTATGGGTGTACTGACGGGTCTTCGTCAATTTAACCGGGAGCATGATGGCATCACAATTTTTCTGCGGCCAGAAGAATGGCCCGCCGATGTGCCGTTGCCGCCGCAAAGTGACATTCGCAGGGTGGGGGAGAATCATGAAATCCCGCTTTATCCGCAGTGGCGTTTTGTGCTTGAAGCCGATAATACCGTTGAGGTTGTCACAGGGTTGTTTCGAATGCCTTTGACGGTGGGAGAAATCGTCGCCTGGTACGAAACGGAACTTGGAAAACAGGGTTGGCTGGTTAACCCGGAGAAACGTTTTGTTGAACCGACGTGGGCAAGCCTGACCTTTGAACACCCGGCGACAAAAGTCCATGTGAGTTTTTCCATGCGGGGGCTGAAAAATCAAAAGGACACAAGCGTCACGATCTGGCGCGTCCTCAAGCACCCCTATGCGCCTCCGGCAGCGGAGACTGTCGAGGCGCAGGAAGCGCCGCTGGAAAAAACCGGAGAAGGTGATTAGCCATCAGCGCTATGCCGACGACGTTTGAGCAATCCAGAGACGAGCTCGCACGGTTGGTGAAGCACTACCTCACCAACCGCGCGCATTATCGCGGCAGCGCGTACAAAGAAGCCCACGCGCGGCAGGAATTCGTTGATCCGCTTTTCATCGCTCTGGGTTGGGACGTGCACAACACCCAGCGCCTCGCGCCCGATTACCGCGAGGTGGTGGTCGAAGACTCGCTGGAGATCGAGGGCCAAAACAAGGCGCCCGATTACGCCTTCCGCATCGGGCGCGAAAAGAAGTTCTTCGCGGAGGCCAAACGTCCCGGCGTAGACCTCAAAGCCGATCCCGCACCGGCATACCAATTGCGCCGCTATGCGTGGAGCGGCAAGCTTCCCCTCTCGATTTTGACGGACTTCGAAGAACTGGCTGTGTACGATTGCCGGGCGCGGCCCTCCCCCAAGGACAAGGCCAGCGCCGGGCGCATCCACTACTTTGCCTGCGAGGAGTATGCCGATCGCTGGCGGGAAATCTGGGACGTGTTCTCGCGCGAGGCGGTCTGGGGCGGCTCGTTCGACCAGTATTCGCAGAGCGCGAAAGGCAAACGCGGCACATCGGCCGTGGACGCCGAGTTCCTCAAGGAAATTGAAGGCTGGCGCGAGACGCTGGCGCGCAGCATCGCCCTGCGCAACCCCAAACTCGGCCTCGACGATTTGAACGACGCGGTGCAGCGATTAATTGATCGCATCATCTTCCTCCGCATGGCCGAAGACCGGGGCATGGAGGAGTACGGGCGCTTGCAGCGCGCCGCCGAGGGCGAGCATTTGCACAGGCGGCTTATGGAATTGAGCCGCCTGGCCGACGCTCGCTACAACTCTGGCCTGTTTGACCCCTCGCTGCCGCAGAGCAAAATTCTGGAGCGGCTGACGCTGGACGACAAAGCCCTGCGCTCCATTCTGTCCGGGCTGTACTTCCCCGACTGCCCTTACGAGTTCAGCCAGATCCCCGCCGAGATTCTGGGCAACGTGTACGAGCAGTTCCTCGGCAAAGTGATCCGGCTCACGCCCGCACACCAGGCCAAAGTGGAAGAGAAGCCGGAGGTGAAGAAGGCCGGCGGGGTATATTACACGCCGGCATACATCGTAGATTACATCGTCAAGCACACGGTGGGAGTCGCGGCGGCGGGAAAGACCCCGCAAGAGTTGAAGGGGTTCCGTTGTCTCGACCCGGCTTGTGGGAGCGGCGGTTTCCTTCTCGGCGCGTACAGTTATTTGCTGGACTACTACCGCGACTGGTACGCAGCGCACGACCCGGCCAGACACCGCGACGCCGTCACGCAGGTGGACGGCGGCTGGCAGCTCACTATTCAGGAACGCAAACGTATCCTCACCGAGCACATTTTCGGGGTGGATATTGACCGGCAGGCCGTGGAGGTGACCAAGCTCAGCCTCCTGCTCAAGGTGCTGGAGGGTGTGAAGCAGATGGAGTTGTTCGCGCTGGAGCGCGCGCTGCCGAATCTGGACGCCAACATCAAGTGCGGCAACAGTCTGATCGGACCGGACTACTTTGGCGAGCAACTCTTGCCCGACCCCGACGAACTGAAGCGCGTGAACCCGTTTGACTGGGAGCGGGAGTTTCCGCAGGTGTTTGCTGGACGAAACCTCCCCCTCACCCCCAGCCCCTCTCCCTCCAGGAGAGGGGAGAGCGCCTCCCCCTCTCCTAGCGGGACTATAGCCCCCGTAGCGAAGCGAAGTGGGGGAGGGGTTAGGGGTGAGGGAGAACTACATGCCGGCCCGTCAGCAGGCTCGGGGCAAGGCTTTGATTGCGTGATTGGGAATCCGCCGTATGTGCGCCAAGAAGCCCTCTCTGTCTTCAAGGATTATTTTGAACGCAACTACAAGTCGTATCATAGTATGGCTGACTTGTACGTATATTTCATTGAAAGAGGATTGCAGGTACTAAGACCGGGGGGACTGTTCAGTATCATCGTATCAAGTAGCTTCCTGCGCACGAATTATGGCGTACCACTACGCCGTTTTCTGCGACAAGGTGTTGCAGTAGAGGAAATTGTAGACTTTGGCGGACTGGCTATCTTCGCAAATGCCAAAGATGTGTACGTTTGCATTCCTCGCTTTCGCAAAAGCTCACCCGACCAATCTCTTCATGTGTGCAAGGTCTTCTCTGCCCAGTTTCGTGACTTAGGTGAATACGTGAGTCACAACAGATATCCGGTTCACCCATCCTCTTTATCAGACGAAGGATGGACTTTGGAGGACATGCACACGAATGCTGTGTTTGAAAAACTCAGGTCTAAAGGCATTGCACTTGGGCAATATGTTGGTGGACGAGTTTACTACGGCATCAAGACAGGACTCAACGAAGCTTTCGAACTCTCAGAAGAGACATACCAAGCAATTATCAAGAAATCACCCAAGAGCATCTCCTTTATTAAGCCTTTCCTCGGAGGCCAAGACATCCGGAGATATGAAATACGCGACACAGGCCGGTATTTGATTGTAGTACCATCCGGATCGACTGTGCAACAGATTGGACAAACTCGAATTTCGGAACGCGATGCGTGGGCCTGGTTCAGGAGAGAATACCGGGCGCTAGCTCAACATCTAGAATCTTACGCAGATAGCGCAAAGCAAAGACAGGATCAGGGCGACTTTTGGTGGGAACTGCGACCTTGTGATTATTACGATGCACTCGATGCGCCCAAGATAATCTACCCGGATATTGCCAAGGGGCCTCGGTTTTACTTTGATACATCTGGCACTTACATCGGAAACACGGCCTATTGCCTCGCAACGGATGATCTCTACTTGCTAGGCATTCTCAACAGCCGCTTGTCTTGGTTCGCTATCAGTCGGATCAGTATCCCATTCGGTGTAAGAGCAGGGGAGTTTCGGTACAGATTGATATACCAATATATGGAGAAACTCCCCATCCGCCCCATTAACCTCTCCGACCCCGCCGACCAGGCCTGTCACAATAAGATGGTGGCGTTAGTGGAAAAGATGCTGGAGTTGCACGAGCGCAGGGCTGGGGCGAAGAGCGAGGCGGAGCGCGAGCGCCTGCAGCGGCTGATTGACAACACCGACTCGCAGATTGACGCGCTGGTGTACGAGTTGTATGGGCTGACGGAGGAGGAGATAAAGGTGGTGGAGGGGCGGTGAGCTCCCCCTCACCCCGACCCTCTCCCTCCGGGAGAGGGGGCGGGGGTGAGGGAGAGGCGGGATTGATTGGTCTTGTCGTGTTGACGAGGAGCATAGAGCTCCCCCTCACCCCAGCCCTCTCCCTCCGGGCGAGGGGGGAAGGCACTCCCCTCTCCCAGCGGGACTATAGCC
>DAOTXG010000282.1:0-12989 GCA_034435515.1 Anaerolineales bacterium | reverse complement strand
GCCGGGCGGCGTGGGCGGGACCCGCGGCAGGATCGGGTGCTGCGGCCAGCCTTGCAATAGCACCGCCGTGCTGCACTGCAGATTGCCTGGTATGCAGGTCGGCGAACTGAAGACGTCCTGTAACGGCAGCGAGCCTGTGTCAACGAACTGATCGGGGAGAGTGATCTTAATGGTGCGGCCTGCCAGCAGCGTGCGGCCCGGCACGGCGGGATTGAGAGACGTGTCCAGGTCGATCACGAGATCCGTAGCCACACCCGCGACGTCGCCATCCGCTACGACGGGTGCCTTCACAATAGAACTGACGATATTGTCTCCGGCCTGGACCGGAAGGGTCGCGGCGGAGAGAGCCATGATGGCCGCAAGAAGAACTCGATTTGTCTTCATGGGTACACTTTCTCCTTTTCTCAGGGTCACGATATATCTGACCCCGTCAACACTCTAGTTCAAGAAATGAACTGGCCTGTCTGGCGATAAGTGCTATAGTAGGCTTATGAACAAGTATGGACAATACTGTCCCACGGCGCGCGCCGCCGAGATCTTAGGCGACCGGTGGACGCTGCTGATTGTGCGAGACTTGTTGTGTGGCGCCCAGCATTTCAACCAGTTGGAGCGTGGGTTGCCCGGGATCCCACGCGCGCTCCTGGCTGGGCGCCTGTCGCGCTTGCAGCAGGTCGGGGTATTGGAGCGGCAAGCCGCGCCCAAGGGTCGACGAACCCGCTATGAGCTGACTCAAGCGGGGAAGGACCGACCTCAAACCGGTCATCGACTGTTGACGCACTGGGGCGCCATGGGGGCCTTCGGCGAACCGGAGCCGGCCGAACTTAATCCAGTCTTGCTCATGTGGTGGATGCGCGATCGGATCCGCCGCGAACGGCTGCCTGGGCGGCGGATCGTGGTGGAGTTTGCGCTTCGTGGCATGGATAAGGGACGCTACTGGCTGGTCCTGAAACCGGACGACGTCTCCCTATGCCTTAAGCCGCCCGGCTTTGACAGCGATGTGCTGGTGACGGCCGATCTGGCGACGCTTTATCAAGTGTGGCTGGGGCGCATCACGCTCGGAGAAGCCCTGCGCGATCAGCGGATCGAGCTGGATGGGATGCCCGCGCTCATCCGTGCCTTCCCGCACTGGTTTGCCTTGAGTCCCGTAGCCGGGACTGTCCGTGCGGCGGCTCGGCACCGCGATCGGCAGCGGTGAGTCACGGTGCAAGTCTGCCAGAAACACCACTGCCTAAAGCAGCCGGCTGACGGCGGGCGAGCGGTTAAAGGGGCACGCCGGAACACTATCGCCGGGACGAAAGTAATTCCACAGCTCATTCTCGCCTCCTCACATCCCTCGTGCCCCCTCGTCCTGATATGTAGGACAAACGCCGACAATTGAATAAGCCCTCATCCTACAGACAAATCAGGCCGTGACCGATTGTGTCTCGCGCCCTGGCGGCATACGTTCATGCTGCTAAAACCGGCGACGGAAAGCGAGCGGATGACGCGGGCCGCCAGAGGAAAAAAAGTCAGAATTTTCGTCGCAGACGATTCGGCTTGGCGGAGAAAAGGAGAAGATCGCCATGCACAATCATCGTGGGCAGAACGCACCTTTCGACTTGCGAGGCTTCTTGTCGGGAGTGTTGATTGGAGGGTTGGCAGGCGCAACGCTCTTGTGGCTGACCGCGCCGCAATCTGGAAAGAAGACGCGCGCCCAGATTCGGCAGAAGAGCCTGGAACTGCGCGATCAGGCGATTGAAACGATGGACGAGGCGCGCGAACGCACGGAGACCGCCCTGCGTCAGGCGCGTCTGAAGGCCCACCAGTTGAAACGAAGCGCCGGGACCACGGTCAGAGAATTACAGTCTCGCGGCCAGACCCTGTTCGAGGAGCAGAAAGAGCGGGTGGAGTCGGCTCTCGAAGCGCTTCAAGATGCGCGGAGCTAAAAAGCCCTCGGGTGAAAGTCTGCCGGAGCCGATGTGGCGGCCTCGCTAGTGTAACTCGGCCTGAGCGGCCACGACGAGACCCGGCCCAGCGCAGGCGCTAGCAGCGCGATTGCCGGGGTGTTGGGAGCCTATGCGGTCTCCTCCCCCAGGCCGGCTCATTCAAAGGAGCTCACAATGCATCAATCTCACAGCCCTCCAGCGCAACCGGTCATTCGGCTAAGCAAGGAAGTGGAGAAGGACCGCCCACGGATGGAAACTGAGCAAAAGTGGGCGCTGCTGAAGATCTTGCACTTTCTCTGGCTCGGCTTTGGGATTCTCGACGGGTTGATTGTCCTGCGCATCCTGCTGAAGGTGGTTGCCGACAACCCGCAGCATCCCTTTGCCCGCCTGATCTACGAAGTCACCGGGCCGTTTTTAGCGCCGTTTGCGGTCCTGACGCCTCCCCTCGCCGCCGACGGGCTCGCGCTGGAAATTCACTCCATTTTTGCCGTGTTTGCGTATCCCCTGATCTCGGTGCTGGTTGAGCGCCTGATTTGGAATCTCAGCCGCCGGCCCACGATCCGACCCGGCCGCGGGAAGCTGATCATGCGCACCCGCGCTGGCACACAGATTCAGGCAGTGCTTGTGAGGAGCGAGGACGCCCTGCGCCAGTCGCATGACCTTCTCGCGCGCAACGCGGCCCAAGCAACTGTTCATTAAAGGAGAATCGCAATGCGCAAACCCCTCATCCTTATCGCCGTGTTCACCTTGACAGTACTGGTGACCGCTGGGATGGCTGGTGCACAATCTGGAATGACGGTCAGGGTCATGGGCGAAGAAGACGTTGAACCCAACGTCAGGATCTTCAGCAACTTTCGATTCTCGCCAGGGCCGGTCACGGTGAAGAGTGGAGATTCAGTAACCTGGGTCGACCAGGGTGATACCCCGGCCCCGCATACCGTGACCATCGTCGACGCGGCCGACCTCCCCACCACGTTTGAGGAGGTCTTCGCCTGTACTGCACCTGGCGCGCCTTGCGGAGACGCGCTTGCCGGCCATTTCTCAGCAGACCCACCCATATTGGTGCTTGAGGCCGGCGCTGCCGGGTTGGACGCGCCCGGGGATTCGCTGCTCTTCTTCCCCGGAGGCAGCGCCACGGCCGCCGTCTCGGCCCCAGCTGGCAGCACCCTATACTACCTGTGCGCCTTTCACCCGTGGATGCAGGGCTCGATCCAGGTGAAATAGCCGACATCGGGCGCGCCCTTGACAACGAAAACGTCGATCCCGGCGGCGTCGCAGCAAGCTGCTTACAGGCGCGCCGCCGGTCGGGCGCTAAGAACTCGTCTAAGAACAACTTCCCGTTTTCTAGCGTGGGAGCGGTTTTCAACCGCGAGGGTCGCGGCTACAAGCCGCTCCCACGGTGGTGAAAGTGCGGAAGTTATTTTTAGACGGCCCCCTAAGCGGTCACGCGGCGCGCCCCAAAGATCGCGCCGCCAACCAGCCCGCCGATGAACCCAAAGGCGACGTCAATCGCCACCCCGACCAGGTTGAACAGCAGCCCGCCCAGGCCGATCAGCGCAGTCTCCAGGGCCGGCACGTCTTGGGCTGATACGAACGGCCGCACCTCGTTCAGCAGGCTGCCCGCTCCGGCCAGGCCCAGCGGGCTCAGCACCAGGCCGAAAAGCCCGTGCCACACGCCGGCCAGTATGCCGGTTACCACGGCCTGGCCGAGCGTCAGCGTGCCGCCCAGGCGCCGGTAAAGCCAGACCGCCACGATCGGCCCGATCCAGAAGCCCACACAGACCAGCAGGTTGATCAGGTTGACGAACGGGGTGTTGACCAGCACGAGGCTGATCAGGCCACCCGCTAGGCTGGCTACAAACAGGTATTTTGTGTTCATGGTTTTTCTCCTTTTTCGGGGTCAAACGAATGAGTTGATCCACCCCTTGCCAGGATGGCATTCAACAGGATCTGGTAACTGGCGCCCTTCACGACGAAACCATCGGCACCGGCCTCCCGGGCGCGCTCCCTCTCACCGGGTCCGGCGTGGACACTCAGGATGACAACCAGCGGGGCAGGCTGGTAGGACTTGATCTGGCGCGTGGCCTCATAGCCATCCATCACCGGCATCTCCAGGTCCATCACCACCACATCCGGGCGCAGCGCCTCGGCTTGTGTGATGGCTTCCAAGCCATTTGCTGCTTCCCCCACGACTTCCAGCTCACCGCTCAATTGCAACAGCCCGCGCAACTCCTGCCGTACCTGAGGCATGTCGTCCACGATCAGCACCCGCAGAGCACGGCAGTTAGGGTTGGAAGAGGAAAGTTGTGTCGGCACGAGGCTCTCCAGATAATCCACTGATTTGGATCAGGTTTTCTCAGGCACTGGCTGGGCAGATAGGGCTGTAGCCGGCGCTGCTTGTTTCAGCACCTTCATCCCGAACAGGAAGCGCATCACGTTGAACCGCCGCACCACGAACTCATACAGCGCCATGATGATGGCGAATGAGCTGATCAGGATGATGGCCCATTTGGCCAGGTCGGGGATGGCCCAATTCAACACGTAGAAGCCCACCACGAACAGGATGGATTGATGCAGGACGTAGAAGGGCAGCACACCTTCATTGGCGTAATCCAACACCGGGGTGTGGACGTTGAGCCGCTGCATCCCAAACCCGAGGATCGCCAGCGTGCAGGCCCAACTTGACAGGCTTGAAATGAACGTCCACAGCAGGTAAAGAGGTGTACCGAACGCTGCATCCCCACCGCCCAGCGCGATGATCAGCCCAGCGCTGGCGAAGAAGATAACAACACCAGTGACCAATGAGATCCAGCGTATCCGGCGAATGCTGGCCTGCATTGACTGGCTGGAGGCTATAACAAAGCCGCTCAAGAAGAAGATCAGGTGAGAGGGCGGGTTCCAACCCCCAAATTCCTCGCTGGTCAGGATGCTACCGTTTTCAGGATTTAACGTCGCCGACAGCAGGAGGATTGGCAGAACCACCAGGTACAAAGCGCCAGGCGCAGATAACCGGTCGCCCAGCCAGGCCAGCAGGCGCTTCCCGGATGCGTGCCCCAGCCAGATGAACAGCGGCAGGCAGACCAGGCTGAAAACGAACAGCATTTCCAGGTACCAGAGATGGCCGCCGCGCCAGTTGAAACTGCTGCCTGACCCGGCCACGTTGTTGAACATACTGGGGTACCACTGCCAGAAGGCGCCGCTGGATTGGTTTTGGCTGACCTGCGCAAGATATCCCTGCAGCGGGATGTGCGTGAAGAGACCGACCAGCAGCGGGACCAGCAGGCGCAGCGAGCGGTCTTTGACAAACCGGCCTGCCCGGCGCGTTCCTAAGGCATAAAACGTGGCGATCCCAGAGATGACAAACATGACAGGCATTAGCCAGCGGCTGATGAAGATCACCAGCACCTCGGGAAGCATATAGGTGGTAACATTCTTGATACCCCAGCCTTCCAGATTAAAAAAGCGCAAACTGTGGAAGACGAGGACCGTCAGGGTGAGCAGCACGCGCAGCCAGTCGAAATCGTAGCGGCGTTCAGATGTGTTCATAGCTCCTCCGATTTGGATTAAAAGGATTGGCGGGACACGACAATTGCGCTCACCAGGGTCGTGAAGCGGGAGGCCTTGTCAATGAAAACATCCGCTCCCGCCTGCCGGGCGCGCTCCAGGTTGCCGGAATCGGCGTGGATGCTCAAGACGACGACGTTCCCTGCCAGGCCGCGTTCCTTGATCTGGCGCGTCGCTTCGAAACCGTCCAGGACTGGCATTTCGAGATCCATCACCACCACATCCGGGCGCAGCGCCTCGGCCTGTGCGATGGCTTCCAGGCCATTCGCGGCCTCGCCCACGATTTCCAGTTCGCCCGTCAACTGCAATACCTCGCGCAACTCCTGCCGCACCTGGGGCATGTCATCTGCGATCAGCACTCGCACACAGCGGCGACCGGGGGTAGAAGGAGAAACGTGAGTCGGCATGAGACGCTCCTGAAGGTGAAGATGGCCTTATCATGCCACTTACGAGGCGAGCGCGCATCGAGCCGGCGATGTATTTCTTGTTGTGTCAGGTTGTATTGTCGTATAGGGCCGGAGGCGGATAGCCCTACATCTCAGGTCGTAGATGCAGACAAAAAAGACCTCACAGGTCTCCAAGACCTGTGAGGTCTGCTCGCTCAGAGGCCGGGTCAACCGGTCTTAGGTCGCAGTTCGGCAATCAGGCTGCGCATTTGCGCCAGTGCGTTCTGCGTCAGTTCTTGCAACTGCTCCAGTTGAGGTCTGACCCGGACAGGGTCTCTTTCTAACAGGATTCGCGCTGAGCGGGTGGCGAGGAGGAGGCTGAACATGGTCTGCGAGACCGAGTCGTGCAACTCACGCGCCAGCCGGTTGCGCTCCTCCATCGCGGCCAGTTCTTCCACCTGGCCCGCATACGCTTCCAACTGCCGGTGCGTTGCCTCTAATTCGCTGAGCATCGCCTGGCTGGTGGCGCGAGCGGCTTCGACCTCCCGGTTGACGATGACGTACGCCGGGAGCACAATGCCGGCGGCCATGGAGGTCAATCCCAGGGCCAGGCCTCGGAGCGACCCCAGGTAAAACATCAACGATCCGCCAGTGAGCAAGACGCACACGCCGATCCAGAACCAGCGCGTCCGGCCGGCGAAGACCAGCGCCGCCTGGTAGCACAGCAGCACAAACAGCGCCGTCACAAAGTCCAGTTGCGGATTTAGCGAGAGCAACGCCAGGATGATGGCCGACTGGAGGGCAAAGTACAGATGCAGCAGTCCCGGGTGGAGGGCCGGTCGCCACAGCACCGCCGTGAACAAAATGAGAAACACTGAATTCAGCCCCAGATACCACGGCCACAGGTCTCGATTTGTGGTCAAGCCCAATGTCCGGGCAGTCTCGGCGGCGAAAGCCAGGTAGACGGCGATCACGCCGATC
This sequence comes from Anaerolineales bacterium, assembly GCA_034435515.1. Lineage (GTDB taxonomy): Bacteria > Chloroflexota > Anaerolineae > Anaerolineales > UBA6663 > DATDRS01. The sequence goes on along the minus strand of DAOTXG010000282.1, from coordinate 6,133 downwards.
CGGCCCGGCCTTAGAGGCATAGAGACAGGGCTTGTGCGTTCTGACACAGCGAACCTCCTGAGCGCAGCTTACTCCGAATCGGCCAGGCCCTTCTTGATGGCATAAATTGCCAGCTGCGTGCGGTCTTCCAGATCGAGTTTGCTCAGGATATGGCTGATATGAGTCTTGACGGTCTTTTCGCTGATCACCAATTCCTGGGCGATCTCGTGGTTGCTGCATCCTCGCGCGACCAGGCGAATGACTTCGCGCTCGCGGTCGGTGAGATCACCCGCCAGCGCCGCGGCCTCGCCGCTGGCCGCATGCGCGCCCCGCGTCGCGTGCATCAACCTGCGGGCAATGGCCGGGTGCAGCCGGGCTTCCCCTCGGTGAACGGCCCGGATCGCTTCGACCAGAGCATCTGGGGAGACATCTTTCAGCAGGTAGCTCGAGGCGCCCGCCTGGATGGCGGGGAAAACCTTGTCGTCCTCGGCGAAACTGGTCAGCGCGATCACCCTGGTGTGAGCGCTCAACGCCAGGGCCTGGCGCGTCGCGGCAATCCCATCCAGTCCGGGCATCACCAGATCCATCAGGACGACGTCTGGTTCGAGTCGGCGGATCATTTCCAGCGCCGCCGCCCCATCGCCCGCCTCACCCATCACGACGATGTCGTCGTGTAGTTCCAGAAAGGTGCGCAGCCCCTGGCGGACGACTTGATGATCGTCCACGATCAACACCTTGATTTTGTCTGTTGATGTCATCATGGCTGCCTCCCTGCGGATGGCTTTTTCCCAACCCGGACGCATGTGCCGGCGCCAGGCGAAGTCGTGATCTGCAGGTCCCACCCGATCTCGGCGGCCCGTTCGTTCATGCTGACCAGGCCGACCCGGCCACCGTTCCGGGTTTGCCGCAAATCAAAGCCTCGTCCATCGTCATAAATCTCGATCCACCATGGCGGCTCCGCCAGTTGCAGCCGGATACACGCTCGAGACGCCTGGGCGTGCTTGACGACGTTGTTCAACGCCTCCTGGGCAATGCGAAAGAGGCTCTGCTCTTCGGCGGGCGACAGGCGCGCCAGCAGATCGCCCTCGACTTCTACGGAGACCAAAAGGTTCTCCGGCAACGGACGGTCCGCCAGATGCCGGCGCAGGGCCGCGACCAATCCGCCTTCGGCTACCTTCTCCGGGCGCAGTTCGGAGATCAGCACACGCATTTCGGAAAGCGCGCCCTGGGCGAGTTGAGTCAACCGGTCGAGCTGCGCCCCCACCCGGCTGGGATCACGCTCCACGAGCAGCAAAGCCGACTGCGTGGTGAGGGTCATGCTGAAGATCGTCTGGGGCACCGAATCGTGGAGTTCCCGCGCCAGGCGATGGCGCTCGCGCGTCACGGCCAGGCGTTCCAGCTGTTTCGAATAGGCTTGCAGTTGGCGGTTCGCTTCTTGCAGTTGTTGCATCAGGGCCTGGTTTTGGGCGCGCGCCGCCTGGGCGCGCCGGGTGGCCAGCGCATAGACGGCCAGAAAGGCGTTCAAGGCGGTATGAATCATCGCGAAGATGAGGGCCTGTGAGGCGCCATAGGTCTTCACCAGTGGCGCTGCGGTCAGTGGGGCAAACAAGCCGATCACCAACGCTGCCTGCCTGAGGTTGAGGCGCTGCATGACCTGCATGCTGAGGACGGCGAACATGACCGCGAAAAAGTCGGTGAAGCCTGGCCTGGACAACAGCAAGACCACCACGCCAGTCTGGAGTGCCAGGTAGATCGCGAAATACCCCGACCACTTGCGGGAGATGGCCGTTTCGCTGGCGAACAGGACCAGCCAGGTCATCAGCAGGCCCAATATCTGGCTCAACGCCGGGCTATCCCGGAAGATGAGCAGCGAACGCAGCACCGCCGCCCCGAACAGGAAACCGGCGGTAACGTAGAAGATCCACTGCGATGACCATTCGGTCGAGCGCTTCATAGATCACAGGCGATACAGAGCCGGGCGAACGGACGCGCGCCACTCGCAGACCAGCTTTGGAGACAATCGGCCGCCGCAGAAGTAACGGCATTCATTTTCGGGTTCGCCGGTCATCTTGCCACTCCTCGCTTGTTGGATGATAAATCGCAACAATCAAGATGACAAGATTTTACTGCAAACCTCGCGGCGCAGAAACTGCTGCAGCTCACCGTGTGCACGCAAAGGCTGTCAAGAGACCGACGGGTTTTGGAAACCGCGTCGGTCTGCGTGCGCGCTGACATGTTTTGCGTGCACCCAGCTCACCACAGCCCTTTGCCCTCGCCATCCGACAGGCGCTGGCCAGGCGGGCGGTTTCCCTCTTCGTGGAAGAACGCGCGCAGGTCGTCGTCGTTCAGCCAGGGGGCCTGGGCCGGCGCGAGGCGTAATCGCTCGTCGGCCAGCGCACGCCACTGCGCCAGGTCTCCCGCCTCGGCCCCGATCTCCTCCAGCCGCTTGAGGCGTGTGTAGGCGGAGGGCCTGCCGTCCGGGCCGGGGCGCCGCTCCCGTCCGCCGCCGCGCCTCAGCCAGCGCACCACCTCTGGCCATTTCATCGAGAGCACTACCCAGCGCTGCACCTGCTCCAGGCTCGGTCCATCCTTCAACCCGCGCGCCTGCCGCGCCGACCACAGGAAATATTGAAACCGGAAGGCGTTGACGAAGCGCTTGAGCTCGCGCGGGATGTGCGAGAAGGCTGGGGCCGCCGCCAGGATGCGCTGGCGGATCTCCGGGTTGTCGTCGGTGAAGGCTTCGACCAGAGCATCCACCTTCCGCTGGACAAGCCTCGCCTCGGCGAGGTCGCGCACGCGAGCAATTTGCGGCTGCGCCAATTGACGCTCCTGGGCGAGGCGCTCGGCCTCGGCGGCCAGTTCAGGCAGGCCGCGCGCGCGTTCGGCCAACTCGTCGGCGCGAGCCAGCACTTCGGCCTCGGCGACAGGCGGCTGTCCGGCGGAGAGCAAAACCTGGAGATAGCGCTCCAGGTCGCCTGGCTCGGCCGGGGGGAGGTTTACAGGCAGCTGCACGAACTTGTCCATGAAGCGCCAGCCGATGGGCGTGGAGGCGTCGGAGGGTAAGCGCTCGACGACCCTGGCGTGGGCGGCTTCGAGCGCGGCGGCGACCATCTCGGCGTCCATGCCCAGCACAAACATGCAGGCCGGGAAATCCCCGGCCAGGAACAGGTTGATCCCTTCGACCACCTGGGCCACTTTGTCCGGCGAACAACGGTCCAGGTCGTCCACGAAGATCACGATGGGACCGGGCGCGAGCGCCTGAACGCTCTCGAAGACGCGGCGCAGATCGTTCGCCGCTCGATGGATAAAGCCCAGCTCCGATCGGTAATCGGGCGCATCCAGATATTCGCGCACCCACCCTATGGCGGACTGCCGGGCGGCAGCCTCCTGCTGGGCGGCCTGCTCTGCCGACTTTCGCTGCGCCTCCCGGAATTCGGCGAGCAACTTGGCGGCGCTCAACAGCCCGGTCAGGGCAATCCCGGCCCAGCCGACGACCTCGCCCTTGAGGATGGGCAGCGCCCAGCCGACGATCAGGCTGATGGCGGCGGTCACTGTCACGCCGAACACTGGCCACCACAGCCACGGGCGTTCCTGGCCGAGCCAGATGTGGGTTGTCAGTTCATGGCGCTCATGCCTCAACTGGAGCGCCTGCGCGTGGAGGTCAAGCCGAACCCGGTCGGGGTCAATTCGCTCCCGGTTCAGGCGCAGCCAGAAGCGCTCCTGCGTCTCAGGCGGGAGGCGGGCTGCCACCTGCCGGATGATGGCATCCACCAGACCGGCCCAAACCTGGTTGACGCTTTCGTATTGCCAGGCATTGAACCAGACCGTAAAGCGCCGGCTCTCCAGAGAGCCGGAGGTCTCAGATTGCGGGCGCGGGAGTTCCTGAGGCCGGTCGAGTTCGGCCAGCACTTGCTCCACATTCAGCGCCTCGACCGAATGGGTGAGGGGCTTGATCTCCTTCGATGCGTCAGGGTCAAGGAACTGCTGGACCATGCGCATGAGCGAGGTCTTGCCCCCGCCCCATGGGGCCTGGATGCTGATGGTGAGCGGGGGCCGGGTGAGGGGATGCGTCATGAAGCGATAGATGGCGTAGGCATAGGCGCGATAGCCGAGCGCGTCGTCAGTCGTCCATACGTCGGTGGCGATGTGGGTGGAGGGGCCTTCTTCGGGCGACGGCTCAGGCTCGAACTCAATCTCCGGCTCCTTGCTGAACGCCGAGCGGTGGATGCCCTTCCAGCCTCCCAGTTCGCCTGGATGCAGCTGTGCCATCTGCTCCAGGAAAGCGTTGGACCAGCGCAGCCGGTCGAATTTCCACTTGACCAAATCGTCCTGGTGCCCGGCCGGATCGTAAATGTACGCGCCCATGACATGGCGCACGTCAAGCGGTTCGTCCAGTTCGCCGATTGTCTGGCGCAGGCGTCCGGCGATGCTCAGGACGGCCTCGGACGAGGAGGTGAGGCGCTGCCCGGCGAGCCACTCTCCGAAGGAGAGCGCCGGGGCTTTCTGGTCGGCGCGGCTTTGAACTTGAGCGATGGAGTCTGCGGACTGATTGCTCAGCGCCTCGAACGGCAGGGGCTGAGCGGCGATTTCGGCCAGGCGCTGCGGGTTGAGGCGGCGGGCGCGCAGTAATTCGGCCTCCGCCACGCCCGATTGCTGGACGTAGCGCAGGAACCACCGGGACAGCGGATCATCCGAGGCCAGAAAAGCGATGAGCGTGGACGTGAAGGACACGTCCCACTCTTTCTCAAAGCCCTGGTTGATCATGGCCGCGCGGCCCAACAGGCGGGCCAGCGCGGGGGAGAAGTCGGTCGGCAACGCGGCCATAGGCGAGCAACTCCTGACGACGCCCGCATTATACGCCGCGAACGAGGCGAGACAAAATGCGCTTTTCATCCACGCTTTTCATCCACGAATGAACACGAATATTTGTGTCGGCTCTTGATGCGTTTCAAGGAGGTCAGGCAAACTGTCAACGAATTGGCAACCGCTTCGCGTACACGAATTCTTTGGCGCGCTGAAGCTCATTCGTTTATTCGTTGGGCATTCGTTGACAGAGCTCCTTGAAATCCATATTGAGCCTCGCTCAATGGCCGTTTCAAGGACTCACCACTAAGAGTACAAAGGACACTAAGATTTTCCTTCGTGCTCTTAGTGCTCTTTGTGGTCAAGTTCACTACAACCGGGTGGTTCCTTGAAACCCCATATGAGCGCTGAGCCTTTGTGTCTATTCGTGTTCATCGTGGATTCAAAAAACGCCCTGGAGGCCCATGCGCAATATACGTGCGACGCACTTTCAGAAGTGCGTCGCACGTTATCACTCGGATGCCTGACCATCATCCTCGGCTTTGTCAGAGTACGACTCGCCAATTGGCAATGCAATACGAAACTCCACCTCGAAAGAACGGTACCCTCTCTCCAGGCGCAACGATGATACATATGGTGCTGCTTGTCGTTAGAGTCTGTGCCAGACCTTTCGGGTCTTGAAGACCCGAAAGGTTTACGCCTGTGACGTTTGTCACTCGACATGCTCCTGAAAAATCGCTATACATATAGAGTCAGGTGGGACGGTCATACGCCCCGCGTTTCTTTTTCGTCGTTGCTTCAGGCCAGTCATACAGCGCCGCCGGTTCGCTCACTCGCGCCGCAGAGAGGACGAGGCGGTCATGGCAAGGAGGGAAGTGCATCAGACGAAAAAACTTCGGCTCATGTAGGCTTCAAGGTCAAGCCTTGTCACACGGCTCCCCTGTGGTAGAACGAGGGTCATTCCTGTCCATCGCGGAGCCTTGTGCCTGCAAAGTTGCGTCTCGCCTAATATTGTTCGGCGCGGTTTCTTCTCTCCGACAGGCTGCTAAGTAAGTATCCAAAACTTCTTACTACTTTTCTCATGCTCGCGGCGGATTTGCATCCGCCGCTTGGCCGCCGGATTACAAATCCGGCGGGAGCAAAAAAGTACGGAAAACTTTTGAGGAGTTACTTAGCGGAGGCTACAATGAATAAGCATAGAATTCTCAACCTATTCACTTTGACCATCTTGGTCATTGCAAGTACATTTTCTGCGCCTGTTACTCACGGTTCGCCCATTTTAGGAGCGAGTTTCAGGGATTGGTGCTGGAGGCGCGAGTAGAGCGTCAACGGGAACTTTAACAGTTTCAAA
>DAOTXG010000281.1:0-11316 GCA_034435515.1 Anaerolineales bacterium | reverse complement strand
TCCCGAACTCCAGTCTGGCCTCGCAGGCGGTGGGGCCGCCGACGAGCGGTCTGGAGATGTCGTTCTTCAACCGGCCCTTCCCGATGATCGGCCGGAAGCTGCTGGGCCTCGCCCCTCTGGGTCTGCAGGTCGTGGACCCGACGGATAGCGTTCTCGGCCCCCTCTCCGAGTTTCCGCGGAAGGGGCTCAACACTTCCTACGCCTCCCTGATCCAGGCGGCCTTCCAGGACAAGTACTGGAACTCGACCCGGCTTACCTCAGAGGGCTTCAGCCTGATGGAGGCCAACTTCGCGCTCTTTTGGGGGCTGGCCATCCAGATGTACGAGACCACCCTGGTGTCCGACGAGACTCCCTTTGACCGCTTCATGGCAGGGGACAATGCGGCCCTGAGTCAGAAGCAGCTCCAGGGGTTACTGATATTCGTCAATCGGGGTCTGATAGGTAACCCTCCCGAAGTAGACGCGGCCATCGAGCAGGCGGAGGAAGTACTCCGCGTCGGCATCGGAATTGGGAACTGCATCAGTTGCCACGGCGGACCTGAGTTCACCGATGCCGCCTTCACCAGCCTGGCCGAGGATGGGGCACTGGCGCTGATTGAGCTTGAGGACACCGCCCGTCTGGTCGGCGGCTTCGTGGCTTTGGACGCGACCGGGCCGGGGCTTTTGGACAACGGATTCTCCAATATCGGCGTTCGCCCGACGAACGACGACCTGGGCCGAGGCGGGACGGAGAACAACTTCCCCCTCGCCTTCACCCGACAGGCGCTGGACCCTGCCCTCAACTTCCTGCTGATGGATGTGGAGGGTGCGGCGCTGCCCTGCAAAGCTTCGGGACCGCAGGCTAATTGCCCGAGCCGGGTTCAGGTGGACGGCGCCTTCAAAATACCGGGACTGCGCAACGTCGAGCTCACCGGCCCCTACTTCCACAATGGTGGCCAGGCGATCCTCACGCAGGTCATCGAGTTCTACGACCGCCAGAGCGACTTCGGCGACGTCAACATCGAGTTCCTGGATGGCGACATCGTGTTCATCCTCCAGGACAAGGCTGACAAGGAGCCTCTGGCAGAGTTCCTGCTGGCCCTGACCGACGAGCGGGTTCGCCAAGAGCAGGCCCCTTTCGATCACCCGCAACTCCGGGTGCCCAATGGCGGAACCTTCGCTGATGAACAGCCTCTCATCGAAGTGCCGGCGGTGGGCGCCGGGGGCCGGCCAGCGGCCGGGCTGCCGCCTCTCGACACATTTCTGGGCTTGGTACCGTGAGGCGCTAACGAACCTACGTTCCCTCCAGGCCCCTTTTCGGGGCCCGGAGGAGATATTTCAATAAATGAGGAGGAATCTTGGTGTATTGACCTTATCGGGTGAGGGGCAGGTGGCAATTTGGAGTCATTTGGTCTAAAATGACTTCCAGATGATTTCCGTCAGATATCCTGAGGATGAGTGTCACTGAATATGTCTATAGTCCGCCTCTAAAATGTGGGCAATCGGGACACTACCCATTCGGGTCATCTGTTTATGTCATTCAGGCTTTTTCGACTCATTGCTGGGCTGGCTCTGCTTGCGGCGTCGTTAGATGTCGCGCCGGCAAACGCGCAGAGCAACATTGAATTGTCGTCCGTGCAGATTGAGTTATGGCCGGAGTTTGACCGGCCGTCAATGCTGGTGATTATTGACGGTGTCTTAAGCCCGGAAACGCCCCTCCCGGCTACCCTGACACTCAACGTCCCGGCGGCGGCCAGCGCGCCACACGCCGTGGCGATGAAAGATGCCAGCGGCCAACTGCTGACCGCCGCCTCGACCACCGCTCCCTCGGGCGACTTCCTGGCCGTCACTCTGACCACCGATTACCCGAACTTCCGCGTAGAATATTACGATCCCACGCTCACCTTCGACGCCAGCGCGCGGGAGTACGCGTTTCAATGGGCGCCAGACTACCCGGTGGGGCAGGTGACAGTTCGCGCGCAGCAGCCCGTCGGCGCGAGCGGGATGACGTTTGCGCCCTCGCTCGCCGAGATTGGCCCGGCAGATTATGGCCTGACTTACTATAGCAGCGCATTGGGCGCGTTGAAGGCCGGGCAGTCGTTGACGCTGAAGTTGAATTACACCAAAGCCGACTCCCGGCTCTCGGCGGAAGTGATCGGAGCGGATGAGCCTGCCCCGGCTTCGGTCCCCGCCCAGGAGGCGCAACCGACGCCGGCCTCGTCGAACACGCTGACGCTGATGGTCGGCCTGGCCGGCGCGGCGCTGCTCCTCGGCGGAGGTCTTTCTTTCTGGCTGACGCGGCGGGCCGAAACGCCTCCAGGCCGCTCGAAGAGCAAAACGCAGGCGCGGAAGCACCGAAGCCGCCATAGCGCGGCGCGGCTGGCGCCCCCCCTGCCCCGACCGGGGTCGGCAATCAACGCCAATGCTCCCGCGCAGTTTTGCACGCAGTGCGGCCACGGGCTTGTGGCCGGTGATCAGTTCTGCCGGAACTGCGGGACGAAGATAAGGCAGTGAGAATAGCGGCCAGACCTTTAGGGTTTTGGAGACCCTAAAGGTCTCGTACTTATCCAACACTCATCAGCCGATGCGATAATTGCAGCGACAGGAGGTATTCACCCATGAGCCAATCATCCATTGCCACTCCCAACGTCTTGCCGGCCGCCCAAGGCGGGGGCCGCTCCAAGTTTCTCGTCGGCGGCCTGCTCGTCGTCGGCGCCATCATCTACCTGATCGTGACTACCCTGCAGAGCACCGCGCAGTACTTCTACACGGTGGACGAGATCAAGGCCAAAGGCAGCAGCGTCGTCGGCAAGAATCTGCGGGCCTCGGGCGCCGTGCTGGGCGAGACGATCCAGTTCGACTCCAGCACGCTCACCGTATCGTTCGAGATGGCGAACGTCTCCAACGACACGCAGGACATCGAAGCAGCCGGCGGCCTGGCGGAGGCGCTCCACCAGGCAGTCACGGATCCGAACGGCTCCCGTCTCCGGGTCGTCTACTACGGCCCCAGGCCCGACCTGTTGAAGAACGAAGCCCAGGCCATCGTCACCGGCAAGATCGGCGAGGATGGCGTGTTCTACGCCGACGAACTGCTGCTCAAGTGCCCGACGCGGTACGAGGAGCAGGTGCCGGCGCAGTCAGGAAACTGAAAATCAACAGTAAACAGTAAACAGTGAACAGTGAACAGTCACTGTTCACTGCCTACCGTTCACTGCTCACTCAAACTATGATTGCTAACCTGGGTTACTTCTCCCTCGTCATCGCCCTCGCCTGTACTACCTATGCGGCGGTCATGGCGCTCGTCAGCGTCCGGCGCCGCCCGACGGCCTGGCTGGCGAGCGCGCACAACGCGGCCCTGCTCACCTGGCCGCTCATCACCCTCGCCTCGCTGTGCCTGATTTACCTGCTCGTCGCCGGCCAATACGAGATCGAATACGTGGCGAACGTCTCCAGCCGCGCCATGCCGACCTACCTGAAGATCACCGCGCTGTGGGGCGGGCAGGCGGGCAGCCTGCTGTTCTGGTCGTGGCTCATGGCTTCGTTTTCCGCGCTGGCGATGCTGCGCAAGTGGGACCGCGATTACGCGCTCATGCCGTACGTGATCGCCGTGACGATGATCACCCTCGGCTTCTTCGTCGGCCTGGTGGTCTTCGTCGAGAACCCGTTTGCGCGTATCTGGCAGCTGCCGAGCGGCGAGCAGGTCATCGCCATGCTGCAGCCGGCGGGCACACAGCAGTTCATCCCGCCTGACGGGCAGGGGCTGAACCCCCTGCTCCGGCATCCGGGCATGATCATCCATCCGCCGATGCTCTACCTCGGCTTCGTCAGTTTCGTCATCCCCTACGCCTTTGCGATGGCCGCGCTCATCGCCCGCCGCACGGACGACGAATGGATCCGCACCACGCGCCGCTGGACGCTCGTCGGCTGGCTGTTCCTCTCGCTCGGCCTTATCCTCGGCGGGCGCTGGGCCTACGACGTGCTGGGCTGGGGCGGTTACTGGGGCTGGGACCCGGTGGAGAACGCCGCCTTCCTGCCCTGGCTGACCGGCACGGCCTTCCTCCACTCCGTCATGATCCAGGAGAAGCGCGGGATGCTCAAGAAGTGGAACTTGGTCTTAATCATCCTCACCTACGCGCTCGTCATCTTCGGGACGTTCCTCACCCGCTCGGGCGTGCTCTCCTCGGTGCACGCCTTCGCCCAGAGCGCTATCGGCCCGGCGTTCTTCACCTTCATCGGCCTGACGTTCGTCGCCTCGCTCACGCTGCTGTTCCGCGGGTGGGATCACCTGCGGAGCGAGAACCAGCTCGACAGCCTGCTCTCGCGCGAGTCGGCCTTCCTGCTGAACAACCTGTTGTTCATGGGCATCGCGGCCTCGGTCTTCTGGGGCACAGTGTTCCCCATGATTTCGGAACTGGCGACCGGGCAGAAGATCAGCGTCGGCCCGCCGTTCTACAATCGCGTGACCGGCCCGCAATTTGCCGCGCTCGTCCTGCTCATGGGCGTCGCGCCGCTCGTCGCCTGGCGCAAGGCATCGGCCCGGCAGTTAGGGCGGATGATGCTTGTCCCCTTCGCCGCCGCGTTGGCGCTGGTGGCCGGGCTGGCCATCCTCGGCCTCCGCAACTGGGGCGCGCTGCTCGGCTTCGGCATCTCGGCTTTCGTCGGGTTCACCACGCTCGTCGAGTTCTGGCGCGGGACGCGCGCCCGGATGAAGACGAGCGGCGAAAATCCGTTCACCGCGCTCGCTACTCTCGTGGCGCGCAACCGCCGCCGCTACGGGGGCTACGTCATCCACCTCGGCGTCGTGTTGATGACGATTGGCGTCGTCGGAACCAACTTCTTCCAGCAGGAGACGCAGGGCCGCTTGAAGTTGGGCGAGCAACTCACGCTGGGGCGCTACGTGATGACGTACGACGGCCTGGACGAGTTCGTCACGAACGACGACCGGCAGGTGGCCCGCGCGACGGTGAGCGTGTACAAGGACGGCCAACTGATTGACCAGCTCCACCCACGGCGCGACTTCTATTTCAGCAGCGGCCAGCCGATGACCATCCCCGGCGTGCGCAGCGCCATTGAGGATGACTTCTACGTCCTGCTGGTGGACTGGGAGGAGATCGCCGCCAACGGCGCGACTTTCAAGATTTATCTGAACCCGCTGGTGAACTGGATCTGGGTCGGCGGGTTAGTGTTCATCCTCGGCACGCTGGTCGCCGCCTGGCCCGACGCCTCCGAGGAGCGCAAGCGGGTGGCGGCGGCGGTATCGGCGAGGGCGGTCTAAGAAGTAATTAGTTAAGTAGTAAGTGGTAACTGGTCAATGGATCGCCAATTACAAATTACCAATTACCATTAACACAAATGTCCACGAAGACACTTCCCCTCCTCCTGACTCTCTTCGCCCTCCTGCTTTTCGCGCCGTTTGTCTCGGCGCAGGGAGAGACGCCGCCGGGCGCCATCACCGACGACGACGTAAACCGCGTCGCCAAGCAGTTGTTCTGTCCGGTGTGCGAGAACGTGCCGCTCGACGTGTGTCCCACGCAGGCGTGCAAGCAGTGGCGCGCGACCATTCGCGAAAAACTCGAAGCCGGGTGGAGCGAAGGGCAAATCCTGGATTACTTCGCCCAGCAGTACGGCGAGCGCGTGCTGGCTCAACCCTCCACGCGCGGCCTCAACCTTTTCGTCTGGCTCATTCCGCCGGTCGCCGTCGCCGCCGGCGCGTTCGTGTGGTGGCGCTTCCTGCGCAGTATGACTCAGGCCCGGCCGGCGCCCGCGGCCCCCGCGCCCGCGCCACCGCCACCCGCCGACGACAAATACGCCGCGCTGCTGGAGCAGGAATTGGAAAAACGCCGTTAGCTATGTCTGACTTAACCTCTACTACTCCCGCCCCTGTCGCCTCGCCTAAGATTCGATGGGCGCAGGTTCTGGTCTTCGGCCTCGTCCTGGGGCTGCTGGCCCTGGTGGCGTTTCAGATGCGCCGCAACGGGCCGCTGGCCGCCGGGCCGGTCGGCGCGGGGCAAATGGCCCCCGATTTCAGCCTGACTACCTTTGACGGCCAGACCTATACACTCTCGGAACTGCGCGGCAAGGTCGTGCTCATCAACTTCTGGGCCTCGTGGTGCATCCCGTGCGAGCAGGAGGCCCCCGCGCTGGAGAACGCCTGGCGGCACTACAAGGACAAAGACGTCGTGTTCATCGGCGTGGACTACGTAGACACCGAGACCGAGGCCAAAGCCTTCATGGCGCGCTACGGCGTTTCGTATCCCAACGGCCCCGACCTCGGCACGGCCATCTCGCAGGCGTATCGCATCAAGGGCGTGCCCGAGACCTACGTCGTGGACAAGACCGGCACGCTGGCCTTCACCAAAATCGGCCCGTTCCGGGATCAGGCTGAAATTATGAGCATGATCGAGCCGCTGTTAAGCCGGTAAACAGTAATCAGTGAACAGTGAACAGTAAACAGCAGCCAGTAATTAGGATTGCACCGTTTACTGTTTACTGATAACTGTTCACTCTTCCTCTACTTCACCCTCGTCATCCAGAGGCCTTTATGGATATTGGTTCCCTCCTCCTCGGTTTCGCGCTGTTGGTCGGCGTCGCTTTCTTTGTCGTCCGGCCCTTGATTGAGAAACAGGGTCTGAAAGAAAAACGCCCCGGCGCGGTCGAGGCGCTCGTCACCCAACGGGATATGCTGCTCAACGCGCTGCGCGATCTGGACTTCGACCACGCGACGGGCAAGATCGCCGACGAAGATTACGCGCCCCAGCGGGCCCGGCTGGCCGCCGAAGGCGCAGCCGTGCTGAAGCAGTTGGACGTGATGAGAGTCACATCGCGCGCGCAGGATAAAGCGCTGCGCCACCGCCAGGCGCCGGCCAGCATGGATGACGCCATAGAAGCGGCCGTCGCCGCGCGCCGCCGCAGTCCTGTAGTCGAAAGCATTGTCTGCCATCAGTGCGGCGCATCGGCGCAAGCCGCCGACAAGTTCTGTCCCAGGTGCGGTGTTGTACTTTCAGCCCCCTGCCCCGAATGTGGCCGCGCCTGTCGCCCCGACGACAGATTCTGCGCCGGGTGCGGCGCGAAATTATCTCTGGCCGAGGTGGTGGGATGAAGTTCCCCGCTCGGTCCTTCGGGATTTGGCTCCTGGGATTTGGGATTTTCCTGTCGGCGTGTTCCCTCGCCGGCGACATAACCCCGCCGCCGGGCGCACGCTCGGTTACGGTGAACGACATTCCCCCGACCGAAGCGCCAGCCGCCGTTCCTCCCCTGACCAGCCCGCCTATCGAGCCGGTTGACGTAGATAAAGCCTTCCCGGCGGCGCGTCCCTCGGCCGCCGAGGGCGGCGCGATTTTTGCCGAACACTGCGCCGCGTGTCACGGCGAAACGGGCAAGGGTGATGGCCCGCGCCTGGTCGAGCTGATGGCGCAGCGGACCGGGCCGCTCCCCGATTTCTCACAGCCGGATCTCGCGCGCGGGACCACGCCTGTGCTCTGGTTCAAGACCATCACCGAGGGCCGCCTGGACGAATTGATGCCGCCGTGGGGACACAAACTTTCGGAGGCCGAGCGGTGGAACGTCGTCGCATTCCTCTACACGCTGAGCGCGCCGCCGACGCAAATCGAGTCGGGCAAGGCCATCTACGCGGCCAACTGCGCTGCCTGCCACGGCGAAACCGGCCAGGGCGATGGGCCGGACGCGGAGGGCCAAAACGTCCCTGACTTCACCGACCTGGCATATATGGCCAGGGTCACCCAGAACGATTTGTTCAGCGCGCTGATGGACGACGTCGGCCCGGCGCCGCACACATTTGGGCGGCTCACCGAGGCCGAGCGCTGGGCGGTCGCCGACTACGTCCGCGCGTTCTCGTACGCTTACGCCGCGCCGGGCACGCCCTTGCCGGAGAAGACCGGCGTGGTGCATGGGACTGTCGTCAACGGCACGAGCGGCGCAGCCTCCCCTGCCGGGCTGGAGGTGAACCTGCACGGCTTCGACATGATCGGCGGCAATCTGAACCTGGCGGTGACGTTGACGACGACGACTCGGGCCGACGGCGCCTTCCAGTTTGAGGCGACGCCCTATAAGGCGGGCCGACAGTTTTTGCTTACGACCAACTATGGCGGTGTGACTTATAGCTCTGACGTGGCGGCTTTCGACGCCGGGCAGGAGGCGTTAGAGCTGCCCCTGCGTGTGTACGAGATCACGTCCGACACGGCCAACTTGCGCGTTGACCGCTTCCACATGTTCCTGGAGTTCGACGGCAATGACCGGGTCACAGTCGGCCAGCTGTACCTCCTCTCGAACCTCGGCGACCGGACGATTGCGTCGAGCGAGGGCGGCAAGACCTTTGAACTGGCGCTTCCACCCGGCGCGGAGAACGTGGTTGTGAGGAACGAGGTCGAGGGGCAGGATTACTTCCGCACTGACGAAGGCCTGGCCGACACATTGCCCATCGCTCCTGGCGGGGGCGCGGCGCAGCTGCTGGTGTCATACTCTTTGCCTTACGGCGACAAACTGGACTTTTCGCAGAAGATGCTCTATCCGGTCGAGGCGACCAATCTGCTGGTCGCGGATGTGGCGGTGCAGGTCAGCGGCGAGCAACTGGAATTTCAGGGCCGGCAGGAGTTTCAGGGAACGGCGTTTCAGAACTTCACGCGGAACAATCTGGCCGCCGGGGAGTCGCTGACCTTCCAGGTTTCGGGCCGACCCGGCTCGGCGGCCGCGCCGACTGGAGGGGCGAGTTTGACGTTAGGCGACTCGACCAGCCTCGCAGTAGGCCTCGGCGCAGTGGCCCTCGTCCTGCTCGGCGTGGGCGCGTTCACGTGGCTACGCTTCGCGCGCCGCTCCCCCGACGAGATAGACGAAGCCGTGAGCAAAGAAGATTTGCTGCAAGCCATCGCCGAGCTGGACGACGAGTACGAAGCCGGCCGACTGGACGAGCGGGAGTACGAGAGGGAACGGCACGAATTGAAAGCGCAGTTGATGAAGGTGTGGGAATGATCCGTAAACCATGATTGAGACGCGCGCGCTCGCCAAAAACTTCGGCCTCAAGCCCGTGCTGCGGGGCGTTGACCTGGACGTCGCCCCGGGCGAGTTCGTCGTCCTCTTCGGCCCCAACGGCGCGGGCAAGACGACGCTCCTGCGCATCCTTGCCACGCTGTCCAAAGCGTCGTTCGGGCGGGCCAGCGTGGCGGGGTTCCCGCTGCCGGCCGGGGCAGCCGAAGTCCGGCGGCGGCTGGGCGTGGTCTCGCATCATACGCTGCTCTACGGCGACCTGACCGCGGAGGAGAACCTGCGCTTTTACGCCCGGATGTACGACGTGAAGGATGGCGAGAGGCGCATCGCACATATGCTGGAACGAGTAGGACTGTCTGCCCGGCGGCGGGACCTGGTGCGGACGTTCTCACGCGGGATGCAGCAGCGCCTGGCGCTTGGCCGCGCCGTGCTGCACGACCCGGAAGTGATGCTGTTTGACGAGCCATACACCGGCCTCGACCAGGACGCTTCGGCCATGCTCGACGGCGTGCTGCGCGAGGTGGCGGCCCAGGGCCGCACGGTCCTGATGACCACGCACGACCTGGCGCGCGGCCTGGCCGTCGCCGACCGGGCGCTCGTCCTCTCGCGGGGCAAGATTGTCCTTTCCGCTAAGCGGGGCGAGTTAGAGGTCGCCGAATTCGTGCACGCCTACGATTCGGTAGTCAACAGTTATCAGTGAACAGTGATCGGTGATCCGATGAGAACTGAGACGATTCGTCCTACCCACGCTAAGACTGATTACTGGTCACTGTTCACTGATTACTGGCGCGCCGTCGGCGCCATCCTCTGGAAGGACTTCACCGCCGAACTGCGCAGTAAAGAACTGCTCAGTTCGATGCTGGTCTTCTCGCTGCTCGTCGTGCTGATCTTCAACTTCGCGTTGGAGTTTGAGCGTTCGCGGGCGACGCGCGAGAACGTGGCAGCGGGCGTGCTGTGGGTCACGGCGACTTTTGCCGGGACGCTGGGCCTCAACCGCAGCCTCTCGATGGAAAAGGACCGCGGCTCGCTGGACGGCCTGCTGCTTGCGCCGGTGGACCGGAGCGCGCTCTACTTTGGCAAGGCGCTCGGCAACCTGTTGTTCATGCTGCTGGTGCAGGCCGTCATCCTGCCCGTCTTCAGCATTTTGTTCAACCTGTCGCTGCTCAAGCCGCTGCTGCTCGTCATCGTCTTGCTTGGTACAATCGGCTACGCGGCGGTGGGCACGCTGCTGGCCTCGATGGCCGTGCACAGCCGGGCGCGCGACGTAATGCTGCCCATTTTGCTCTTCCCGGTGGCGGTGCCGGTGCTCGTCGCCGCGGTGCGCGCCAGCAGTGCGATCCTCATCTCGGCCGGCTGGGAGGACATCGGCCTGTGGTTCAATCTACTCGTCGGCTACGACGTGATTTTCGTCGCCGTGGCATATATGGTTTTCGATTACGTGGTGGAGGAATAACAAAAAATGGAAAAGGCCACCCGCAACCTGCAAATCTTGAACGTCGTCACGATAGCCCTGATGATCGTCGCCACTGCGCTGGTGTTCTTCTACGCGCCGACCGAGCGCGTCATGGGCCAGGTCCAGCGCATCTTCTACTTTCACGTCCCCTCGGCTTGGGTCAGCATGCTGGCCTTTTTCGTCACCTTCGTCGCGGGCATCGTTTACCTGCGGCGCGGCCGCCGCTGGTGGGATATGGTCGGCAGCGCCTCCGTCGAGGTCGGGCTGGTCTTCACCATCATGACGATCATGTCCGGCTCCATCTGGGCGCGCCCCGCCTGGAACACGTGGTGGACGTGGGACCCGCGCCTGACCACCTACACGATCGTCGCGCTCATTTACGTCGCCTACTTGATGTTGCGGCAGGGCATTGAAGACCCTGACCGCCGGGCGCGGTTCGCGGCGGTTTATGGCATCGTGGGCTTCATTAGCGTGCCGATCACGTTCTTCTCCATTCGCTGGTGGCGCACTATTCACCCGGTCGTCATCGGCAGCGGCTCGCCCAGCGCCGAGGGCGGCTTTGACATGACCTCACCCATGCGCCTCGTCTTCTTCTTCTCTCTCTTTGCGTTCACCGTGCTGTACTTTTGCTTCCTCGCCAACCGCCTGCGCCTGGAGCGCCTCGCCGAGCGCGTCGAGCAATTGAAGGTGAAAGTGTTGTCGGCCTAACAGGTGCGCCTATGGAACCCACCCCCGATACTCTTGGCTACATGATCGCCGGTTACGTTGTCCTCTTCGGCTTGCCGCTGCTGTACATCGTCAGCTGGCTCGTCCGCCAGCGCAATCTGGAAAAGGACATCGAAGTCATCGAGACGATTGCCGAGGACAATCCCACCGAAGCAAAAT
>DAOTXG010000280.1:0-4668 GCA_034435515.1 Anaerolineales bacterium | reverse complement strand
ATGTAGGAGGAAACCGTGACTGCGCCAGGGCCGTCGTCCCACATGGACACGTGGCCCTCGTATTTCGGGTCGAGCAGCGCGGCCCACGAGTCCACGCCTTCGGGGATCTTGTCGGTTCGGTAGAGGACGGAGGTGAAACCCCAGTCCCACGGGATGAAGTACTGTTTCCGGTTGATCTGTCCGATCTGCTTGAAATGGTCCGGCACTTTGTCCCAGTTGGTCAGTTGACTGGTGTCAATCTCCTCGACCAGCCCCTCGTCCACGTAAAACTGGAGCCAGCCGGTGTAGGGGTGGAAGATGTCAGCCTGATCCCCCGCCTTCATCTTGGCGTAGATGTCGGCGTCGGAGGCGCCAATCTCAAAGTTCACGGTGACTTTGGGATAGGTATTCTTGAAGTCCACCCAGAAATCTTCGGCGTCGTAACCGGCCCAGTCCAAAACCGTCAGGCTGCCGGTCACCTCGGCGGGGGACACTTCAGTCGGGGGGGCTCGAGTCGGCAGGGGTTGGGTGGGCGGCGGCGCGGTGGGCGCGGCCGTAGTCGCCGCGCCGCCGCAGGCCGAGACCAGCAGGGCGAGGGTTAACAGCGACCCCAAAAGCGGGGGAAACGAGCGTCGGATGTGGCTCATGGCGATCTCCTCCATTGGAAAAACAAATGTGATGCTCCGTAACATCGCTGAAAACGTCAGTAGGTGGACAGGTCAGGTGGCTGCAACGCAGGGCATGGCCTCCTTTCTGCGCTGCCTGGGTGAAGCCGCGCCGGGATCAGGTACATCGCCTGCCGTTACTATATACCGAAACTGATAACAGTCAATTTGGAGGTAATTCGTCTTTTATTCCGCCACGAACGGGTTGTACTTCTTCTCCTCCCCAATCGTCGTCGCCGGGCCGTGCCCAGAATAGACGGTCGTGTCGTCCGGCAGGGCGAACAACGTCGCTTGGATGCTGCGCATGAGCGTCGCGTAATGGCCGCCGGGGAGATCGGTGCGCCCGATGCCCTCGCGGAACAGCACGTCGCCGCTGAAGAGCGCTTTGGCCCGCGCCTCGTGGAATGCCACGTGGCCCGGCGTGTGCCCCGGCACGAACAGGACTTCAAAGCGCAGCGTTCCGACTTCGATCACCTGGCCCGGCTGGAGGAGCATGTCCGGCGCCGGGCAGGCGGGGATGTTCAACCCGAACAGCGTGGCCCCGCCTTTGGCGCGCAGGAGCGGGAGCTCGAGCGGGTGGATCGCCAGCAGCGCCTTTGTCGCCTCGACCAGGTCGGCGACCGCGCCGATGTGGTCGAAGTGCGCGTGGGTAAGCAGGACGTACTTCAACTGCCAGCCGTTTGCCTGGAGCGCGTCCAGCACTCGCGGCGCCTCCCCGCCGGGGTCAATCACCACGGCCTCTTGCGTTTCGCCGTCGGCGGCGATGAAGCAGTTGGTCTGGATGGGGCCGAGGGGGAGGGTGACGATTTGCATGGTGGAAGAGGAACGTATTGCGTATTCCGTATTGGACGAGGCGCTACGACCTCCACTCCGGCAGCGCGGCCTGATGCGCAGCCAGCAGTTCATCCGTCATCGCCCAGATTTTGTCGAGCGGCATGACGGCGGCGACGAGCGGGTCGAGCATCACGGCGTGATAGACGTGCTCGCGCTTGCCTTCGAGCGCGGCGCGCACCGCGAGTTCCTGGACGGCGATGTGCGGGCGATCCATCGCCGCCAGCTGCGGGGGCAGGGGGCCAACGCGCGTCGGCTGAAGGCCGTTGCGGTCTACCAGGCACGGCGCTTCCACGCAGCAACCGTCGGGGAGGTTGTCAATCAAGTGGTCGTTGCGCACGTTGCCGTAGATCACGCGCGGCTGGCCGGTCTCCAGGGAGTGAATGATGAGCGAGGCGTACTCGGCGCTGCGTGTGATCTCGAACGACTCGCCGCGCAGGAGTTTGGCGCGGGTCGCCTCGAACTCCTTCAAATTGTCCTCGCTGCGCCGGATGTACTCGTCAATCGGAATGTTGAATTTCTCGATCAGCCCCGCGTGCGGGATGAAGTGGGCGTTGTACTCGGCGTTGTGCTCGGAGGACTCGGTGACGTAGTAACCGAGGCGGCGGAAGAGTTCGGCGCGCACCGCATCGTGCTTAGGGATGCGGCCCTCCTCGAGCGCTCGCCGCAACAAGGGGTAAGCGTCCTGGCCGTTGTGCTCAAAGCGCAAAATCCACGCCACGTGGTTGATGCCCGCGCCGAGATAAGTCACTTCGTCGTAAGGCACGCCCGCATAGCGGGCCATGTCGCGCGTCGTGCTCTGCACGCTGTGGCACAGGCCGACGACCGGGATACGGGTCGAGGCGAACCAGGCCCAGCAGAGCATGGACATGGGGTTGGTGTAGTTGAGCAGGATCGCCTCCGGGCACACCGCCTCCATGTCGCGGGCGATGTCGAGCATCACCGGGATGGTGCGCAGGGCGCGGAAGACGCCGCCGACGCCGTGCGAGTCTGCGATGGTTTGCTTAAGCCCATATTTGCGGGGAATGTCGAAGTCCAGGAGCGTGGCCGGGTGGCCGCCGACCTGGATCATGTTGACGACGTACCCCGCGCCCTCCAGCGCCCGGCGGCGGTCGAGATGCGCTTCGATGGTAGGCGACGCCCCAAGCGCCTGAGCCGTCCAGCGCGCCATCCTCTCTGCCGTCTCCAACCGCACCGGGTCAATGTCGTGCAGGCTGATGAGGCAGTCCTGCAGTTCGGGGAAAGAGAGGATGTCGCCGAGGAGGTTCTTGGTGAAGACGACGCTGCCCGCGCCGATGAAGGTGATCTTGAACATATTGCTCCTGCTTATCCTATTTTCCGCAGTTTCAGCCGCAGTTGCACTGCGGCTGGCCCGGACGGCAGTGCAATCGCGAAGCATCCCTTTGGGACTGCCGTCCGAACAAAGGTTGCTTTCTGTCAACGAATGTGGAAACGAATAAACGAATAGCGTTCCGTGCGGAATTCGTTTATTCGTTGAGTATTCGTTGACAGAGATAGCGAAGAACGCGGAGTTATTCTTTTACGACTCCTTATTGACGGGATACGCAATACGCAATACGCAACACGCACTACATCCCAGCCATCTTCAGCGCCGCTCTCAGCAACACATTCGCCCCGTTCACGCAATCCTCCCATTCCGAGAACTCGGACGGCGAGTGGCTGACGCCGTCGCGCGAGGGGATGAAGATCATGCCCGCCTCAGTCAGGGGAGCGAGGGATTGCGCGTCGTGCCCGGCCCCGGAGGGCATGGCCGTGTGGGTGAGGGCGAGCGACTCGGCGGCGGCGGCGATGGCAGCCTGGGCGCGCTGGCTCATGGGCGCGGGCGTACACGTGTCCAGCGGCTCGGCGCTGAGCCTGAGCCGGTATTGCCGCGCGACGACCTGCGCCAGGCCCAGCAGCGCGTGCTCCATATCGGCGAGCTGCCCGGCGTCGGGCGAGCGAAATTCGAGCGCGAGTTCGGCCGCGCCGGGGATGATGTTGAACGCGCCCGGCTTGAAGCGCATCTGCCCGACGTTGACGACGCAGCCGGCGTATTCGCGCATCACCAGTTCGCGCGCGGTCAGGACGAACGCGCTCGCGCCGAGCGAGGCGTCGGCGCGCGCCTCCATGGGCGTCGTCCCGGCGTGGTTGGCCTGGCCGCGATAGGCAAGCCGGTACGATTTGATGCCGACGATGCCGGTGACCACGCCGATCTTGACCGCCGACGAGATGAGGCGCGGCCCCTGTTCAATGTGCAGTTCGAGATAGCCCGCGAGCAACTTCGGGTCGCGCCGGGCGTTGAGCAGGCCCGCTTCGGTCAGGCCCGCGCGGGCGAGGCCGGCCAACAGGTTTTCACGTCCCCCGCGCGGGTTCTGGAGTTTGGCCGGGGTGAGCGTCCCGGCTATCGCGCTGCTCCCCAGCAGCCCCACGAGCGTTCCCTCCTCGTCGGTGAAGTCAATCGCTTCGAGGTGCACGGGCAGGCTCAGGCCCGCCTCTTTCACCGTCCGCAGGACTTCGAGCGCGGCCAGGAGGCCGAGCGCGCCGTCGAAGCGACCGCCGTTGGGGACGGAGTCGGTGTGGGAGCCTAAGAGCAGTGTGGGGGTATGGGAGTGTGGAGAGTTGGAGGAGGGGAGAATTGCCGAGACGTTGCCCGCGCTGTCCACCTGAGTTTCCAGCCTGGCTTCGCGGGCGCGGGCCTGCCACCAGCGGCGGGCGTCGAGGTGGGCCTCGCTGAGCGCGGGGCGGCTCACGCCGCCGTCGCCGGTTGAGCCGATTTGGGCGAGGGTGTCGAAGTCGTGTTTGAAGCGGTCGGGGTGGATGAGGAGGGTCATGGGGTGTGCGGAACCACTGAGATCACTGACTGGAATGAGGGCACTGATGATTATAACCCCGCCAGGGGAGGCGAACAAATACTGCTTCGTGCGCACTCAAAAGTTGTCAGGGGGATTGGCGTGGGAGCGGCTTGTAGCCACGACCGTCGCGGTTGCAACCGGCGCCCACCGAAGATTTGCAAACACTTTGCTTCGTCAGTGTTGCCTTCCCCCTCTATCACCGATACAATGGACGACGAGGCCATGTTCCAACCCTGTCTGGCTCGCCGCTGTCTGGAGCGCGCGGGGACACGGTTGGGGAGCGTTTACAGTCAATTTGCAAATATAAGGAGTCCGCCATGTCCCCGTTGCTTCGCCTCCGT
>DAOTXG010000279.1:0-4428 GCA_034435515.1 Anaerolineales bacterium | reverse complement strand
GGAAAGCGATAAGCCGCGCCCGCGGCTTACCGCCTGGCTCTGCCATAGCGCTCCTTGTGCACCCGGCGCTTGCTCTCTTCCAGCTCCTCCATGAGCTGCTCTTCGGTCAGGCGCTGTCGTTCGGCCTCCTGCCCCAGGGTGCGCACCAGATCACGATGCCAGGCGAGGGCGCGCTCACGCATCGGCTGTTCGTATTCCGCGTATGACATCATCACTGATATAGGGCCATACCTATAGCCACTGGAGTTTAGCCTTTTGAAGGCCGGCGGTCAAGCAGTATTCCTGGAACCCCAACCGCCGATAGACGCCCAACCCCATTGGGCTGGCGTGCAGAATGCCAACGCGATAGCCAAGCGCGCGGGCCTCGCGCAGGGGGGCCAGCGTCATCGCCGCGCCCAACCCCTGCCGCCGCGCTGCGGGAGCCGTGGCGACGTTGTAAATGCCGGCGACCCCTGCGCCCAGAAACGACGACGAGGTAGCGATCGGCTCGCCGTTCAGCCAGCCCAGGTAGTTGCGCAACGGCAGGTCTGGGCCGAAGCCGAGAGCGGAGAAGAAGTCGAATAAAGCCTCCGCCACAAAATCAGGCATCCCAAAGCCGAGGGCGGCGACGCGACACCACGCCTTCAGCGTCGCCACGTTGTCAACCGGCTCAATCTCCAACCCGGCCGGCGGAGAGGCGCTTTCGCCCAATTGCTGCAAATCCGCTGCCATGCCGGGCGAATCGCCCTCGTGCTCAAAACCGTGCGCCAACAGATGCTCGCCCAGGTTAGCGGGACGGGTGGTTGGCCCTGTCCACCACAGCATCGGCACGTTCCGCGCCTTGCAGCGCGTGATGGCCACCTCGATGGCCGTGTCCACCTTCTCCGGCGGCAGCCGGGCGCGGAGGAGGCTGTTGAACAGCGGGAAAGGAATTGTAGTGAGAGACCACATCCACTCGGCGCTCTCATGCACTTGCGCCTGCGGCCAGCGGCGGAAGAGCGGAAAGAACTCAAACAGGTTCGCCTCGATGGCAGTAATGAGCGCAGGGGCGGACAGGTTTTGCAATATGCCGTTCATAGCGCGGCCTCCTGCCGCAGCCAAACACTACAACGAATTTTGAAAGCAGCGAATTCGTTTCATTCCCAATTCGTTGTAGTCTTTTGAGCCATGCCAAAATCTTCGCGGACCGCGTAGATGTTTACGTTTTACGCATTACGTTTTACGTTTCCCCATCATCGCCTCCACCTCCTCGCGGAACGGCAGCGCAGGGATGACGCTGAGTTTGGTGCAGGCCAGCGCGCCGGCATAGGTGGCAAAGCGCACGGCGTCAACTAATGGCTGACCCTCGGCCAGCGCCACGCCGAGCGCGCAGGTGAAGGCATCGCCCGCGCCGGTCGTATCCACGACGTTCACTTTTTGGCCCGGCACGCGCTCCACCGCGCCGTCCGCCATAACAATCAACGCCCCCTCGCCGCCGCGCGTGACGACTACCTGCTTCACGCCGCGCTGCTGCAAACGGTGCGCCAGCTCGAGCGTATCGGTCGGGTCGTCGGGCGCCAGGCCGGAGAGGATGCGGAGTTCGGTCTCGTTCGGCGTCAGCACGTCCACGTGGGCGAGGAGCGAGTCGTCCAGCGGCTGGGCGGGGGCCGGGTTCAAAATCGAGAGCGCGCCGTGCTCGCGGGCCAGCGCCAGCCCGCGCGCTGCTGTCTGCGGGCTGATCTCCAGCACGCTCAACACCACGTCGCTCGACGCGATCAGCGGCCTGGCGCGCTCCACGTCTTCAGGCGAGAACAGGTGATTCGCGCCCATATCCAGGACGATGTGGTTGTCGCCCTGGTCGTTGAGCGTGATAAAGCCGACGCCCGTATTGCGTTCCGATGTCCGGCGCAGATATTCCGTGCCCACGCCTTCCTGCTGGTAAAGGTTCACCGCGATGTCGCCGAAGATGTCCGCGCCGATGACGGCGACCAGATGACTCTCCGCGCCCAGCCGGGCCGCGCCCACCGCCTGGTTCGAGCCTTTGCCGCCCGGCCCCATGTCGAAATCCGAGCCGAGGAGCGTTTCGCCCTTCACCGGAAAGCGGGGCGCGCGCAGGGTGAGGCCAACGGCGAAGCTGCCGACGACGGTGATTTTGGGACGGGTGCCGCGCATAGTTTCAGTTCCCTGAGTTCCCTGAGTTCCCTGAGTTCCTTCAGTTGCGGGAATTCAAGGAACTCAAGGAACTACGGGAACTCAATTTATCGTGACCACTGCCTAAAAATATATTCGTAGAACTGCTCCAGGTCCACCTTGTCCAGCGCCGTGATTTTGCGTCCGCCGGGCTTGACGAGGGTGCGGCCCTGCGAGACACCCTCGGTGATGATCTCGGTCTCCCACTCCTTCAATTGAAACATTTCCGGCTGGCCGATATAAGCGGTAGTGAGCACGTCCCAGGCGAAGTAATCCTGGTGCATAACGAGCGCATAGCACATCCCCGCGAGATCGGAGAGCGGGTAGCGGCGCTGGCGGCACAATTTCATCACGAACTCCGTAGTGATGGGCACGTTATTCGTGATGTCGAGCGGGCAGAGGGTGATCGGGATGCCGGTCTTCCAGATGCGGTCGGCGGCGTCTGGATCCCAATAAACGTTCCACTCTGCCGAGCCATCTTGCCCACCTTCGATGATCTTGTCAATGTTGCCCGGCGCGTTGAGCGCGCCGCCCATCCATACCAGGCGTTTGATTTTGGACTCGATGGATGGGTCGAGGCGGAGCGCCTCGGCGAGGGTGGTGAGCGGCCCGATTTCCAGAATCGTGACCGGCTCGGCGGCTTCGCGGAGCAGGCGGGCGATGAAGGCCTGCCCGGCCTCGGCGACGAGCGGCGCGCGTATCTCGCCGCGCTCGTTCAGGATCGGGAAATGATCTATCGCAAAAGAGTCGCGCCGGAAGAGGCGCGGGAACGGGTTGACGCCGCGCACCGTGCTCTTGGCCACCGGCACGTCCGAGCGGCCCATCAGGTCGAGGATTTTGCGCGTCGCGCTCACCGCCGGCTTAATGTAACAATCCGCCGGGGTCACGCTGATGCCCAACACCCGCACGTGCTCCATCGTCATCAGCAGGATGAGGGCGAGGTAATCGTCCACGCCCCCGTCGTGGCTCATCAGAACGAGTTCTTTTCCCATGAATTTCTCCTTGTCGTCGTGGACGCGGATTATACCTTTAGTGAGCGGCCACCAGTTGATACACCGCCCCGCCGCGGTGGTCGAGAAGGTAGAGTTCGCCGGCCTCGTCCTCGCCGAAGGAACTGAGGGTGAAACCGGCGTCGAAGAACCTCGTCATTTGCCAGCCCGAGGCGTCGCGGTATAGCGTCCAGATAAAGCCAGAGCAATAGTCGGCGAATAGGTAGACGCCGTGGAGCGCGGGCAGGCCGGGGCCGCGATAGACGTAGCCGCCCGTCACCGAGCAGCCGCCATCGCGGCTATATTCGGCGACGGGCGAGACCAGGCCAGCGGGCGCGTTCCCCTCGTAGGGATGATTGCCCTCCATGTACCTCCAGCCATAGTTCTCTCCCCCCCGACTGTCTGCCGATTGAAAGTCAATTTCCTCGTAAGCGCGTTGCCCCACGTCGCCAATGTATAAGCCCCCGGTCGCGCGGTCGAAAGAGAAACGCCACGGATTGCGCAGGCCGTAAGCCCAAATCTCCGGGAGCGCATCCGGGCGGTTGACAAACGGGTTGTCGGGCGGAATGGCGTAGGCTGGTTGGTTCATGTCCAGCCGGAGCATTTTGCCAAGCACCGTCATCAGGTTCTGAGCATTGTTATGTGGGTCGCCCCCCGAGCCGCCATCGCCCAGGCCAATATAAAGGTAGCCGTCTGGGCCGAAGGCCAGGCCGCCGCCATTGTGGTTGGCAAACGGCTGGGCGACGTGCAGCAGCGTGAACGCGCTGGCCGGGTCGGCCCGGTCTGGGTCAGCCGAAACCGTATAGCGCGCGATGACCGTGTCGCCATTAACGTCAGTGTAGTTGACAAAGAAGTAGGGGCGGGGCTCGCCCCCACCCGGCTCGCCCCCACCCGGCTCGCCCCCGCCCTGACCGTAATCAGGATGAAACGCAAGGCCGAGGAGCCCCTGCTCATTCCTCTCGTCGCCCACCAGGTCGCGGATGTCGAGAAAAGGTTCGGGGAGCAAAACCCCGTCCTTCAAAATGCGAATGCGCCCTGGCTGCTCGACGACGAACAAGCGGCCCGTGCCATCGCCCGCGTGGGTAAGATCAACCGGCTCAACGAGGCCGTCCGTGATTTTGCGAAGAGTATAGGCGGAAGGGTCGGGCGGGATGCCGTAGGCCGGCTGGTTCACGTCGAGCCGCAGCATTTTGCCGAGCAAGGTCATCAGGTTTTGAGCGTTGTTTTGGGGATCGCCCGCCGAGCCGCCATCGCCCAGGCCAATATAAAGGTAGCCGTCTGGGCCGAAGGC
>DAOTXG010000278.1:0-7001 GCA_034435515.1 Anaerolineales bacterium | reverse complement strand
GTGCTGTGGGGCGACTGTGACTCCCTCTTCACCCCCCGCCCGCTTGGCCCCCTGCACGACATCGCCGCTCAGACACAAGGCGACTTGCTCGCCAGCCTCACTTCGGAATCCAACCGCACGGCCATCTTCTCGACCTGCCTGAGTGTGCTGCAGCGTGAAGCGACCATCGTCGTGATCGAAGACGTGCATTGGGCGGACGAAGCCACACTCGACCTGCTCAAGTATCTGGGCCGCCGCATCCAGCGCACCCGGGCGCTGTTGATTGCGACGTATCGCGACGACGAAATCGGCCCGCAGCATCCGCTCCGCCTAGTGCTGGGCGACCTGGCCACCTCCGCCGCCACGCGCCGCCTCACACTCCCGCCGTTGTCTGTGGACGCCGTCCGCGCGCTCATCGCAGAACGGCCAATTGACCCCGTGGCCCTCCACCGCCAGACGGACGGCAACCCCTTCTTCGTCACTGAAGCGCTGGCGAGCGAAGCGAGTGGGACGAGCGGCATCCCGCCTACCGTCCGCGACGCCGTGCTGGCGCGGGCGGCGCGTCTCTCGCCCTCGGCGCGGGCGGTGCTGGAGGCCGCCGCCGTGATTGGGCCGCGCGTCGAGTCGTGGCTGTTGTCAGACGTGACCGGCGCAGAAGCGAAGGCCGCCGAAGAATGTCTCGCCATCGGCGTGTTGTTGGCGCAAGGAGATATGCTCGCCTTCCGGCACGAACTGGCGCAGCGAACCATTCTCGAAGCGATCTCCCCGCAACAAAAACTCGTTTTACATCGGCTGGTGCTAGAGGCGCTCAAGTCATCGCCAGCCACTCGTAACGATCTGGCCCGCCTCGCCCATCACGCGGAAGGGGCGGGTGACCATGAAGCAGTGTTAGAGTACGCCCCGGCGGCGGCCCGACAGGCGGCGAAAGTCAACGCTCACCGCGAGGCGGCGGCGC
Source organism: Anaerolineales bacterium (assembly GCA_034435515.1). Classification (GTDB taxonomy): domain Bacteria; phylum Chloroflexota; class Anaerolineae; order Anaerolineales; family UBA6663; genus DATDRS01. The sequence goes on along the minus strand of DAOTXG010000278.1, from coordinate 6,067 downwards.
AGTACGTACTCGCACTCCGCTTTGCCAACGACCTGTCCCAAAAAGATCGGGCGCTACTATTGGAAGCCTATGCTTGGGAATGTAGCCTGATCGAACAACCCCACGAGGGAATCGTGGCGCGTCGGGCGGCGCATGAAGTGTGGCAGGCAGTTGGCAACCGCTTGAAGGTGGGCGAAAACCTGGCCCGGCTGTCGTATTTACTAGTACTTGCCGAGCAAATCGCCGAGGCCGAGCAGGTGAGCCGCGCGGCAATTGAGGCACTTGAGGCGCTTCCGCCTGGCCCCGAGCTTGCCTTAGCGTATCGGTATCAAGCCGCTCTACGCGTGATTTACGAGGACGACGCCGAAGCCATTTTCTGGGGCGAGAAGGCTATCGCACTGGCTGAACGCTTTCAACACATGGAGACACTGGCGTCCGCTTATAACTCAGTCGGCACCGCCACCCTGTTTTCCGACTATGAGCGTGGGTGCGCGCTCCTGGAGCGGAGTCTTTCCATCGCCCGCGAAGCCGGGCTGGATTCGTATGTCGCCTATGCATACATGAACCTTGGCAACTGCTCTGTTGAGCTACACGAGTTTCAGCGCGCTGACCACTACCTCGCCGAAGGCATCCTCTACTCTACGGAGCGGGATATAGACACCTGGCGTTTTTACATGCTGGCGTACCAGGCGCTCAGCAACTTTTATCAGGGCCACTGGGCGGAAGCCTCCGAAACGGCCTCAGCCATCGTGCAACGTCCAAACACATTGGTCCACAGCCGCGTCCATGCACTGCGGGCATTGGGCCGCCTGCGCGCGCGGCGAGGCGACCCCGGCGCAGATACCGTGCTTACTGAGGCAATGCAGAAGGCGTCAAATGTCCTTCAGCACATTGGGCCGGTGCGAGCCGCGCGGGCGGAAGCCGCCTGGCTGGCCGGCGACCGTGACCGCACGCTCGCAGAAGCACGCGCTGCCTACGATGTTGCCGTTAACAAACAGCACGCCTGGATCACGGGCGAACTCGCCTTCTGGCGCTGGCGCGCGGGTGATGATATTACACCTCCACCATGGATAGCCAGGCCCTTTGCATTACAGATCGCGGGAGACTGGCGCGGAGCGGCGGAGGAATGGGGGCGGCTGGACTGTCCCTATGAACAGGCAATGGCGCTGATGGACGGCGACGAAGCCGCACAGCTAGCGGCGCTGGAAATTTTCGACCGACTCGGCGCGCGGCCAGCGGCGGAGATCGTGCGGCAGAAACTACAGGCCGTCCCGGCCCGGCGGCTGGAGAAAGAGAAATTCGGCGGTCTGACCGAACGCGAGCGCGAGGTGGCCGCGCTGATCGCGCAGGGCAAGTCCAACCGTGAGATCGCAGAGGTGATGGTGGTGGGCGTGAGGACGGTTGAAACCTACGTGACGCGCATCCTCAACAAACTCGGCTTCGATTCGCGCGTGCAGGTTGCGACGTGGGCGAAGGACAAAGGCCTCGCATAATCCGGGCGGATTGACGATGGAACCCCTGACTACCCCCCGCCGCGACAACCTGCCCGCGCCCCTGAGCACCTTCATCGGGCGCGAGCGCGAAATCGCCGAAGTCAAAGGCTGGCTTTCCGCCCACCGCCTGTTGACGCTCACCGGCCCCGGCGGCTGCGGCAAGACCCGGCTCGCCCTCCAGGTAGCGGGGGAACTGCTGGCGGAGTTCGATGACGGCGTGTGGTTGGCAGGGTTCGCGCCGCTGGCCGAGACCGCACTCGTGCCGCAGGCCATCGCCTCCGTCTTGGGCGTGCGGGAACAGCCGGGGCGCGCAATGATTGACACGCTCGCCGATCATCTTCGACCCCGCCAGGCATTGCTCGTGCTGGATAACTGTGAACATCTCGTGGCCGCGTGCGCCCAACTGGCCGAAACTCTTCTGCAAGCGTGCCCCGGCCTTCGGATTCTTGCCACCAGCCGTGAGCCGCTGGGCGTTCCCGGTGAAGTTGTCTGGATCGTGCCGCCGCTCTCACTGCCGGACTCGCAGCCGTGGCGCGGTCCCACCAGTGGGCAGGGCGCCTTGCCCGCTTATCAACAATCCGAGGCCGTTCAGTTGTTTGTCATCCGGGCGGCGGCGGCCTTGCCCGCCTTCACGCTGACCGCGCAGAATGGAGCGTGGGTGGCTGACGTCTGCCGCCGTCTGGACGGGCTGCCGCTCGCCATCGAACTGGCAGCCGCACGGGTGCGAACACTCTCCGTTCAGCAGATCGCTGAGCATCTCGACGACCGCTTCCGTCTGCTCACGACCGGCAGTCGCACGGCCCCAGCCCGTCAGAAAACTCTGGAAGCGACTCTCGACTGGAGTTATGCCCTGCTTTCAGGGACCGAGCGAAAAGTGTTGCATCGGCTCTCAGTCTTCGCAGGTGGCTGGACGTTGGGGGCCGCCGAGGCAGTGTGCGCGGGTGATGGAATCGAAGGTGGTGATGTATTGGACTTGCTGACCCAACTCGCGAACAAATCGCTTGTCATCGTCGAGCGTGAGCAAGGCAGAGAAGCACGCTACAGACTGTTGGAGACTATCCGCCAGTATGCGCGTAACAAGCTGCTGGAATCAGGCGAAGTCGGGGCGGTGCAAAGGCAGCATCGAGATTGGTTTATGAATTTGGCAGAGCAGGCAGAACCCGAATTGAGAGGGCCAAAGCAAAGCGAATGGTTAGACCGATTGGGGCGAGAGCACGACAACTTGCGAGCCGCGTTGGCATGGTCACTGGAAAATGATGATGCGGCGGCCTTGCGGCTGGTGGGGGCGCTGGGCCAGTTTTGGTTTATGCGCGGTCATCTCTTCGGCGAAGGGATAGAGTGGTTGGAGAGAGCTCTATCTCGGACGGAAGCGCCGGAGCAAATGGCTGTACGCGCCAGGGCCTTCCGTTGGCTGGGGACATTGACCTACTTTCAGGGTGACTATGCCGCGGCGCGCTCAGCCTATGAGCAAAGTCTGGCCCTATACCGGCAGTTGGGGGATAAGTATGGCATCGCTGAATCACTCTACTTCCTTGCTGACGCCGCTGCGACCCAGGGTGACGACGTCGCGGCGCGCACTCTCTACGCCGAAGCGCGCTCATTCTCCGAAGAAAGCCTGGCCGGCCTGCGCGAGCAGGGCGACAAATGGGGTGTGGCACATACGCTCAATTACCTGGGGGAAATGGCGAGGGTGGAAAGTGACTACGCCGCGGCGCGTTCATTCTATGAAGAAAGCCTGGCCCTCCGGCGCGAATTGGGCGACCAGAGGGGTACGGCGGTTTCATTGATCAACCTGGGATTTGTCGCGCACTATCAGGGCGACTACCAGCAGGCGGCGACGTTCTTTGAGGAGAGCCTGGCCTTATTCCAAAAACATGGTGGTCAACGGGGTATCGTTGACTGTCTAGCCGCTTTGGCCGGCGTGGCTGGAGGCGAAGGGCACTTGGAGCGGGCCGCGCGGCTATTGGGGGCCACGGAGGCTGTGCGTGAAGCCATCCAAATTGGCCTATCGGCGGCGTATCCTGACCGCATCGAATACGATCGTTACGTGGCTGCCGTGCGCGCTCAACTTGACGAGGCAGTTTTCGCCGCCGCCTGGGCCGAAGGCCGGGCGCTGACGCTGGAGCAAGCGATTGAGTACGCTTTATCCGAACCCGAGACGCCCGCCGATGCTGTCTCACTCTCACCGGCTCAAGCCGCGAAAGAAAAATACGGCGGACTTACTGCGCGCGAACGCGAAGTCGCCGCGCTGGTCGCGCAGGGCAAGTCCAACCGCGAGATCGCCGAGGCGATGGTCGTTGGCGTCAGGACGGTGGAAACCTACGTCACCCGCATCCTCAACAAACTCGGCTTCGACTCGCGCGTGCAGGTTGCGACCTGGGCGGTGGAAAAGGGGTTGGAGAGGGCGAGACCGGACAGGTCTCGCGAAGCGCCCCATAGCGAAGCGTAGTGGGTGAGACCTGTCCGGTCTGACCACGAGGCCGCGCCAACCAGCGCGGCCTTTTTGTTTTCCAGGCATGGCGATGAAGGTTGAGTCTCCCCGCGCCTCCCTCAGAAATTGTTGAGCGGCCGGGCGCGCGATTGTCGTATTTTCCACGACGACAACCGCAACTGCCTTCAGTATAGTGAGCACAATACCTTCAAGAGCCAGTGACTCAAACACGGAGGCCAAAATGCGCGACCATTACTCGCTGGAAATATTAGCGAAGTTGCATCAGCAAGATTTGGTGCGAGAGGAATTGCATGAGCAGGCTCTCAGACGTCTCCTCCCTGAGGCGCGCCTGTCAAAACGGTGGAAGCGAGAGCTCCTCGTAGCCATAGCGGTGATTGTATCTCTTGCGCTTGGGCTACTGGCGTGACGACAGCGGCCAGCGGAGGCCATCATGAACAGCTCACTTGCCGCGCGCCTGATTATTTTGGGACTGGCTACTGGCTGGCTAATCCCGGTGTTGGCTATGGCTGGCCTGCTCATCGGGCTAGGACAGTCGGACGGCCTGGTGCGGTATCCGGGCGCGGTGCGCCTCGCCAGATCAGAACTCCGGTTGGACTCATTGCCCAAAGGCCGTGTCCAACAGCACCTCGTCTATCACACCGCCGACGCCTGGAGGCAAGTGTTCATCTGGTATGTGGACCACCTGAAGCTGGAGTTGGACCGGGTACCGCGCCCGACAGGCCATTGCCGTTACTTCACCCATACTGACGCCGGGCCATTTATTCGGCAGAGCCTTCAGATCAGGCTGTGCTCACGGGCAGCAGGCACCATGATTTCCATCAACCGCCAGTTAGCCTTGCAAGGGCGGGCGATGTCAGTCCTCACCTGGGTAGACGGAAAATTGTCGGGGTGCCGGCTTTACAACTGTAGAGTTTTCCCCGACGAATTTCTGCGGCGTTTCCCGTAAAGTAGGCGCAATATCCACACTCACCCAAAAGGAGAAAACCACCATGCCCCGCTACATCGTCGAACGCACTTTCCCTGATGGCCTGGCCATCCCGGCCACCGACCAGGGCGCGCAGGTCTGCCTGACCGTCGTCGGCAACAACGCCCAGGACGGCGTCACCTGGGTTCATTCCTACGTGACCGGCGACAAGAAGAAGACGTTCTGTGTCTACGACGCCCCTACGCCGGAGGCCATCCGCCGCGCGGCGCAGCGCAACAGCCTGCCGGTGGATCGCATCACCGAAGTGAGCGTCCTCGACCCCTATTTCTACAAGTAGAGACCCCCAGGAGGCATGAGCCATGTCAACGATTAACCTTCACCCACGCAGGTACTTGCTCGTCGTCGCGCTGATGCTTGCTGTTTGCCTGGCGCTGGCGGGAAGCGCGCCGGCCCTGGCCAGCGACCCTACCTGCTCCGACGTCCTCGGGATTGTCACTCACGGGCAGCACATTGTCGGCGATTACGTCACCGGCATCGGTCATGCGGCCCTCGGCTGGCCGCCTGCGGGTCAGGTGGGTGCAACAACCGGCGGCGACGGCGTGACCTTGCCCGGCGGCCCCGGCCCGGGGTTCCACTTCCCCAACGGTTTCGCGCCCGGAGCGTCGTTCTGCAACTCGCAGTCACAATCGCCAGGTTTCCACGTGCCGTAAAGTAATTCCCGCCCGGATTTAACAGGAAACCACGTAGGTCACGCTTGCAGCGTGACGGTTTGCGCCGTCAGAAATTGTCACGCTCAAAGCGTGACCTACTACTCCAGTGCGGCAGAAATTCGTCACTGATTTCCCAGACCTTTGGGGTCTCGGAGACCCCAAAGGTCTGCGCCCGAAACTAGTGAAAGATTTCCGCCGATGGGTACTACTTATAATCCTGCCCAAGCAGGAGCGAGAGTTGCGAACAATCTCCAGAAATTGCCTATTGACAATCACAAATCTTGATTTATACTGACTATTAGTCATTTACTGACCAATAGTCACAAATGGCCCGCTCGCCTACCCACTCCCGACGCCAGAAGGAAAAAGAGGATCGCAAGGATGCGATTCTCACTGCGGCGCGGGAGGTTTTTTTTGAGCAGGGCATCCGCCGCGCCACGGTCGACGAAATCGCCGCCCGCGCCGAGGTCGCCAAAGGCACTGTCTACCTGTACTTTGACAGCCGCGA
>DAOTXG010000277.1:0-3832 GCA_034435515.1 Anaerolineales bacterium | reverse complement strand
CGTGATCCAAACCGCATCCCCTCGCTCAGGAATATACGCCATGGTTCACCAGAGCTCTTTTCCGACTTTCGAGCCGGCGTCGAACTCGCGGTGAAGATTGTTCGGGGTTACGCCAGCGAGTAACTCTTCAAGGGTCCACGGGTGAACTGCGATTGGCTTGATGATGATCTGTCCTTCTACCACCGTCATCTCTACCACCGCGTCTTCTTCCAGTCGGGCTTCGATCGCGAAAGTTTTAGGAATTCTCAGCGCGAGGCTGTTACCCCACTTTTGAATACGAGTTTGCATCGCCGCCTCCGTTTGTGTCTACAAAGAAGATACACCCGTTTCCGGGTTTTGACAAGGGGCTTGCTGATCGCTCAACATGAGCCTCCCCCGCTCGCGCGGTTCAAGACCGAGTCGCCGGCCCACCCGAACCTATGCGACCAAACGCGGCCAGTACCAAAAGCGCGGAGCGCGAGGCGGGTGGATACAGTGGGTGGCTTATATGTGTCTCCGGTTCGATGGAACTCACGCCCAAGCAAAGTCAATGCGCCTATACCTACGCCCGGCTCTTTACCGCCCACTTTCATTTTGCTAACCTGACCTTGTCCATCTACCTCAAAGGCCAGTTCGTACCCCAGGGTTTCCACATAAAACTCCCCCGGCGCTTTGGGGATCAGGTTCGACCGGGGATAACGAAAGTCGTAGATCACTAATCCGCCGCTGTCCATCCGAATCGTACATTCCGGATTGCGTGGATGGGCGCCGCTCAAGTCCCGGTAACGCCCTTCAAAACTCGCCAGATAGTCACGGCTGATTGGTTCCTCGGCCAGAGGGGAGAGCGACAAAAACTGTAGGATCCATTTCCGATAGGCCGGCCATTCCCGCGCGGAGTTTTCGATTGTCAGGGTGCTCAACCCCAGGTCTTGCAATTCAAGTGCGATCCACTGAGCCGTTGTTGACTTGCCGGAGCCCGGAATGCCGTCCACGAGAATGAGCCTGGTGTCGAGCATGTGCGTTATCGAACCGTCTGGCCTTGAAATGATCTCTGTGATTGTTGAGCGAGCCGCCTAACGTCGTGCATCAGGCGCTTGGCCGAAGCGCAGCGGAGGCCAAGTCGCCTGCAATCGTTTGTTGGGTACCTCGCGTGACCTAAGGGTCTTCTTCAGTCCTTTCGAATGACCGGCCCTACGATCGTGATACCACCAGGCCCGATATTGACCGCATTTGGGCCGCTGATTTGTATAGCGCCCTGGCCTTGAATCACCACCGCGGCATTGATCATTGAGGCCGTTGTTATAGGCCTTCCAGATTCTAGTTCAGCGAGGGCCTCTGCCTCTGCCCTTCTTTTCCATTCTGCCAGGCACGCCACCGTGTACCTCACTGGATCATTATCAACCATCTTCCCGCACTTCTGGCAGAGCCATATCCCGTTTTCGATATCGGACCTTTGTTCAGCAGTCATAGACGCGTCGTATCTTGGTCCGCCAGAGGCTGCCGCGCAAATATGGGCGGCAACGCCAACGTTTATCGCTTTGTCTGGTTGTTCCGTAGGGCCGCTCGTGATCTGTCGGCATTTCGGGTTCGAGCACCGCATACCGGCACGCCGCCCAAGTGTTTCGACTACCATTCTTGGAAAATCGTCTCGCATTGCGATGGTCTCCATTCAATGACAGTGGTTAAGGGAGAGGTCGTAACCTCTCCCTCGCCGTTGTCGCAGTGGGGTCATTTCCCCACATTTACCGGCGAGCGGCCCTTCGGCTTCGCTGAGGGGGCAGACTTTTCCCGCCACCGGGCGACCCTCGTTGCCTTGCCCACATAAGGGAACACATCCATATTCTAGGTCAGTTGCGCCGAGAGCGACACAACGCCAAGAAAGGCTTGCATAGCGCCTCCTTTGGGTGCGTGAAGCTGAGGCGCTGTCGGCGGACGCGGTGACAGTGTTCCTGTTAGAGCTCTCGTGAAGCCGACCGCTTTCGCGTAGCGGGTGACACCGGTCAGCCTGGGACGACGGTCCAACATGAGCGCTCGAGGCGTGGCTGCAAGCAGGTCGTCATTTCCCAGGCGGAAGACCGACAGGCCAGCCAGAGGATGGGCTCATCTTTGCTGACCCGATTCTGAGGCCTTCCCTCATCATCATTGTACAGTAACAGGCTGCACGCCGGGTTAGGCGCAAGCCATTTGCATTACATTCCATAATAAGAAGAGATTGCTGTCGCCAGAAGATTCCCTGCTGTTCCAACCGCGATATCCCATGCTCCTGCGGCAGCTTTGCTGACCATTTTCCCTACCCACTGACTGACGCGGCTTCCGAAATTTCCGGATTGTGCTGGAGTGGGATCTGATCTGACAGCTTGCTCCAATTCATGTATATCTACTTCGTTGAGACCCAATGATTTCAAATATCGGCGCAGGCTGGCGAAATCTCCTTTGTTGATTGTCATCTGAAGATTCTGTGTTAGGGTGCTATGTTTAACATTGCCAAGTACACCTTGAAAATTCTCGATTCGGATTTCTGTGCTTGACGCCGCTCTCCGCTTTTCATCATCAGAAAAAGTAAGGTTCCTCCCGAGAATGCCCTCGCTCTCGAGTCTCAATGACCACTCAAGGATTGTCGTTCTCACAGCGTCTATTATTGATGCAATCTGGTTTCGACCAATTGTTCGCACTGGTGGAAGTTGACCAAACTCATCCTGATGTTCGAGCAAGAATCTCTCTTGTTCGGGCAAGAGCGGAATAATGAGATGACCTGATTTGCCCGTGGGATCGTCCAGAAGATGAAGGAGACTTCCAACAGGGTCTCGCACTTCCACGTTGCAGAAAATATCCGCCCAACTGCTGTCAGGAAATATCACTGGAATGAGGCCATGATATGGATTTCTCAACTTGACCTCGGCTCGGCATTTCCTGTAATCGGGAACATCCGCCTTCGCGTAGCCATGCAGTTCGTGATTAGTCCAGGCCCGGAAATCTTTGAGGTTCAGTTTGGTTGCGACCAAGAGGGCTTTGCGAAGCAAGTCCGTTATATCGTGACTCTTTTCTGTCGCGAGACGTTGTAGTTCGATTACTATAGCTTGTTCATGCTTCATATCGGTTCCTCTAATGCCGCATTACGCCTAACGATTAATGCGGCGCGGCGTCTCGCTGATCGTCTCCGGCTCATGCTGGACGCCGCCGCTGGACTGGGCGTGGCGTCGGCTCGGACAGTAACATAAACCAAACCGAGCCGTCCGCGATAGCAGCGAACGGCTCGGAGGTTGCTATACAATCACCTTGCCGCGTGCACCAACCGCGCAGGCCTCCGCCCGGATGCTCACAACATCGCGGGCGCTTTGGTTGATCGGGGATGATTATAGTCCTGACTCTGGCGGGCACAAGTGAACCAAAAAGGCCGCGCGGTCTCGACTCTGCTGCTGCCCCGGCTGGATTCCCTGGCGCTGCCCGCCAGGGCAAGTGTGCAATCCAGCCGCCGGACGCTTCGCGCAAACCCGGCGGGAGCGGGGTTATTCCTTATGAGAGCATTCGGCAATTGTTCCGGCGATTAAAATCGCAGCAACACAAGGCAAAATCGGCCTACGCCGATTGGATTTGAGCCAGCGAAGGCTGGCTTCGCTTTGCGCGTAGCGGACGCGCGCGAAGCGTCCAACCGCCGGTGTCAAAGTGCCGAATCCTCTCCTTATGCTATCCGTCCACGCTGCGCGTGGCGATCCGTCTTCTCTTGGGCGGCCGGGCCAGCCCGTAGGTCACGCTTGCAGCGTGACGGTTCGCTGAGGGGGGAAGACGGATTGGCGGAATAGGCAGATGATCCGTCCACGCTGCGCGTGGGAAACCGTCTTCTTTTGGGCAGCCG